>JALSZC010000171.1 GCA_027059605.1 Ghiorsea sp.
ATTGACCTGCACGACTTGCTTCTTCTTTTACAGCATCACGCGCTTGACGTTTTGTGCCCACGAACAACACACGTCCACCAGCAGCAGCCAATTCACGCATAAAATCATAAGATTCGTTTGCCATACGCAATGTTTTTTGTAGGTCGATGATATGAATGCCGTTACGTGAACCGAAAATATATGGTGCCATTTTAGGGTTCCAACGACGGGTTTGGTGACCAAAGTGTACGCCTGCTTCTAGCAGTGCTTTCATAGTAAATTGAGACATTTTAATGTGCTCCGATTGTTATTATTTCCTCCACGCTTCCAATCCCCATTTCTCTAGGGCACAACGGAAGAAGCGTGTGCGAATTGGTTGCGCTTTCTACTCAGAATCCCTGCCGTGTCAATCCTCACGCGCCACAACCTATTCATGGCACATTTTTCATGCCTCACTTAGCTCATTCGATTTTATTTCCTATCAAAGTAGCGTCCCCTTTTTCTTTTGACTTGTGGATTCCCTCTTGCGAGAAAATGACGTTTAGAGGCGAGTTCGCCATTGGCAGTGTATGTATAACTATTGCCATTCCATGCTGTTCAGCGGTCTTGCCCATCATAATAGGCGAGGATACCACCAGCCTTGTTATAGCCGTTGACGCGGTTGCCGTTGGCATCATAACCATACACGGATACCGCCACACCATTCTCCGATACACCTGTTAATCGACCCGCAATATCATAGACATAATCGGTAGTGGTCGTAACGCCCTGAATCGTCTCAACCTTCTGCGTGATACGACCTAGCTTGTCACGGGTGTAATTCACCGCAAAGGGCGCAGAGGACGCAAAGGAACTCAATTCTCCAAATTCATTGAACTTTACGAACACTCACCTCCCAAATTAGTCAACTGCCCCGATTTCTGCTCTAGTCACCATCACATGGATAGCCAGTAATTCTGATACCTAAATTTAGCTGATTTAGCATTGCTATAATGTTTTCATCTAAAAACACAGGGCAAACCACCGCCTCACTTAAGTCATAGTAAAACGCAACGTCTAAAAGTCTTCCTAGTGGAAAGAGCACATCTTTTAAGCAGAGCAAGCCTTTAATAAATGGGCTTATCGCTTCAGAAACCACCTCAACTTCCTGTTCCTCATCAATAAAATATATAATGCCCCTATTCCCTTTTGTACTTAAACCATATTCCTTCGACAAAAGGGAATCGATATAATTAATAGATTCCTCTTTCATTTCAGGCTTAAAATCAAACTTGAGATCAACTTGAACAATCAATGATTTCTCCTTTTATTAATACCACTTGCTCTTTTCGAGGCAAACAGGTGCTCAATTATTGAGCACACATAGAACTATCAGGTTTATTGTTTATATACTCACCATTGGCAAGGCTGTTTGGTTCCAGAAAAGGCCCTATAAATGGAATAAAACCAAACAACAAGCCAGGATCCACAAAACCCCGTTCTCTGCGGTTGTTTTTAGAGTTTTCTCTTCTTGGTTTCCCTAAGTCTTTCCATTCATTATAATATGATTTTGCAATATCTTCTGAAACTTGCCCGTCAGGTCCTTTTAAATCTCTTATTTCTTTGCCATTATCCTTGCTATGGAACCAGTTCCAGAACTTTTTACCTAAACCATATAATTTATCACCTTTGTGCAGACCATTAACATCGAACCAGTTGACAAGGAAAAGGGGTCAGAGCCCTTTTGGAGTGTTTATTGCTATTTTCTAACTCAATCATAGGTTAATGGTGCAATAAAAAAGGCGAAGTTACAACAGAAATCCTGCATAAGGCGAAGCCGAAAACAAGATTTACCCTCTATTTTCTTTCGATTTCACTTTCACCAATCCTCTATCTTGGTTAGCTTTTGCGTATGGCTAAGCTTCCTCATATCATTTTTTTGCACGGTTGGGGGCAATCCACTCAAATATGGCATCAGCAAATCCAGTACTTTTCTCCGCTTACGCGCTCCTATGCCATCAACCTACCCGGCCACGGCGGAAGCCCCGATATAGCGACTGAAGCGTGGCTCACCCACTTGCAACAAGAAATCCAACATCATATTAATACCCATAACCAACCCACCATACTGGTTGGATGGTCTTTGGGTGGACAAATCATCATCAAACTACAACAAGAACTTAAAGGTTTAAGCGGACTTGCACTGGTTTCAACGACCCCCCGCTTTCGCCAACACCATGATTGGATGAGCGGCTGTAGTGATGAAGTATGGCAAGGCTTTAGTCAGGCTGCCGAAACACAGAACCCAAAGTTGATGCAACGTTTTTTTCAAATGATGTTACATGGCGACAAACTTAGCCGCCATGCCTTGCGTGACATCGCTAAAACTGCAATCAACAAAGATAACCCACCAACAGCACAAGCTTTACATGCAGGTTTATTATATTTATCGGGCTTGGACTTGCGCCAAAACCTCACATCCATTACATGCCCAACCTTGATTGTACATGGGCAACAAGATGTGATTGTTCCCGTGGCGGCTGGGCAATGTTTAGCCCAACAAATCCCCCATGCAGAGCTACAAATATTTGAAGACTGTGGACATGCGCCATTTCTCACCCATCATGTCGCCTTTAATCAATTATTGGAGCAATGGTGGAAGAATTTATCAATGT
>JALSZC010000172.1 GCA_027059605.1 Ghiorsea sp.
GGGCTGATTGGTGGCTCAGTGATTGTGGAGCAACTATTTTCCATCCCCGGCATGGGATTATTATTCTTTGAAGCTGTGCTTTCAAGGGATTACCCCCTAGTCATGGGTATTACCGTCATTGGAGCAGTTCTAACCCTTCTCGGCAACCTTATCGCAGACCTTGCTTACGCATGGGCTGATCCAAGAATCAGACAATAAGCGTTAAAGTAAATGCTAATAGGGGTATTATATCCATACCCTCTTCGCCTTATCACCTCCTTTATTTTATTTTCGTATAACCTTTCGCTTTTTGCTCTACTTTAGCTAAGATGTGCCCGCTAATCTTGAGGAGCTTATATGCCTGTTCATATTGTTATTGCCAATCGACTGATTAAATTTTTTGGCGCATTGATTAAAGCACTTAGTTATATTTTTCACGCAATATTGCCCAACTATCGTTTTACCATTCCTCAATATAGCTCCGCCAAATACAAGTCAAAAAAACAACAAAAAATCCCTAAAGTGATTTGGCAAACCAACTTTACCAACAAAGCTTCTTTTCCAGTATATATCAACTATTTATTTAATCGTTTGATGTCACTTAGTTATGAGTATCGTTATGTGAGTACAGAAGACAGGCTTGAATACCTCAAAGCTCACGCTTCACCACGCATTGTAGAGGCTTACGAAAAGCTCACCAATGGTGCAGCGCAAGCTGACTTATGGCGCATGTTTGTACTCAACCATGAAGGTGGTGTGTATATGGATATTGATGCTCACCTTGTCTGGCCATTGGCATGGTTGATTAAGCCCGAAGACAAAGAGCTGTTTTTGGTCAACAAAGAGCATTACACCAATTATCTGATTGCCTCCACACCCAACCACCCTATTTTAAAGGAAACCATTGATATTATCGTGGACAACATTGAAAACCGCAGGGTTGATCAGGGTGTGTATTATTTAACAGGACCTGTTACTTTTAATACTGCCATTGGTGATAAGCAGGTGAACAGCCGCTTTTATCGTGTCACCTGCATTCAAGGCAGCTTCACCAATGAACATTTTCAGTATATCGACCGTCCACGCAGCAAATGGACACATGTGGATAACAAAGACCTTTTAAAATAACATGACTATAAATACAAAAACAAGAAGTATTGGCTTATTGGGTGCTATATCCATTGGTATTGGTGGCATGGTTGGCGGCGGAATTTTTGCTGTACTTGGTGAGGCTGTATCTTTGGCACATGGAGCAACGGCTATTGCTTTTTTATTTGCAGGTCTTGTGGCTCTTTTAACTGCGTACGCCTACAGTAAACTATCGACAACTTTTCAAAACCGTGGTGGTACTGTGGTATTTATTGACCAAGCTTTCGGTAACAATATTTTGTCCAGTAGCGTAAATTTAATGCTTTGGCTTAGTTATCTCATCACAATAGCACTTTATGCATCAGCATTTGCCTCTTATGGACAAACTTTTCTTCATGGTAGCCCCACACCTTTACAGCACCACTTTTTAATTACCATTGCTATTATCTTACCAGCCATCATTAATTTAATAAGCACTTCATTTGTCAGCAAATCTGAATTTATTATTGTATTGATTAAAGTGACCTTGTTGATTCTTATCATCATATCAGGTGTTTTTTATATTAACCCCGACAAACTATCCCCTACCCACTGGGAATCGCCACTTGCTATCGTTACTGCAGGTATGATTATTTTTGTTGCATATGAAGGTTTTGAGCTTATTGCCAATGCTGCGGAAGACATCAAATCACCAGAAAAGAACCTTCCCAAAGCATTTTTTGGTGCAACACTCTTTGTTATTTTATTATATGTTCTTATTTCTTTGGTAACTGTCGGCGTTGTTCCTGAGACACAGCTTTTAGAAGCCAAAGATTATGCACTAGCTATTGCTGCTAAACCAGCCCTTGGTAATATTGGTTTTACTGTCGTAGCAATCGCAGCTCTTCTTTCAACCTTCTCTGCCATCAATGCCACCATTTATGGCAATGCAAGATTGGGTTATTTTCTTGCTAGAAAAGGAGAGCTTCCACAAGAACTCAGCACACTAAGAAAAAATATACCTAGCCATGACATCATTGTTATTTCATTACTGAGTATCGGCATTGCCAACGCCATTTCACTGAATGAAATTGCAATTATTGGTAGTGCGGGATTCTTACTTGTTTTTACTATTGTCAATTTAGCAGCTTTCAAACTTCGCCATAAAATTCATGCGCGAGCAGAAGTCCTTATTGCTGCTTTCACCTTGAGTCTCGCTGCATTACTAACCCTCATTACCTATACCTACAATACAAGCCCTAAAGCCGTCATCGTATTTGCTGGTTTTATTATGATAGCCGTACTTTTTGAACTTTTATATGGTGTATTTGTCCGAAAACATTTTTTTAAACGTAATTACAAAGTGTAAGCTGACTTATAGGTATGTAAGGGTTTTGGTTCATATATTGTAAGCTGCAAACTCAACATACCAGTACATTACTTATTTACATCATCAAATAAAAGTTCAAACCCTTTCAAGTTGACATATTATTATTGTATAATATGTTTATGCGCTAAATTTAAAACAGTGAGAGGAGTTTTTATGGCACGGGTGGTTATTTTAGGAGCTGGAATTTCTGGTCATACAGCAGCACGATATTTAAACAAGTCATTAGGCAAGGAGCATGAAATCATTATGATTTCTCCGAATGCAACATGGAACTGGGTTCCATCAAACATTTGGGTTGGCGTGGGTCAAATGAAAGAAGAAGACGTTACTTTCGACCTTGCAGAAGTATATAAAAACAAAACCAATATTGATTTTAGACAAGCCAAAGCTTTATCGATTCACCCCGATGGAAGCAAGGATAGTACAAAACCATTTGTTACCATTGAATATACATTGGAAAGCAAAGCTGGTGAACAAGAAACCATTGAATATGACTATTTAATCAATGCAACGGGGCCAAAACTTAACTTTGCAGCAACTGAAGGGCTAGGCCCTGATCACGGTCATACTGTTTCGGTTTGTACACCAAGCCATGCCATTGAAGCCAGCGAAAAGCTTCAAGCAACTATTGATTCCATGCGCCAAGGCAAAGAATGTACATTTGTTATCGGCACAGGTCACGGTATGTGCACATGTCAGGGTGCAGCTTTTGAATATATTTATAATATTGAACATGTGCTTAAAGAAGCAGGCGTTCGTGATAAAGCGCGTATCGTGTGGTTAAGTAATGAATATGAGCTTGGCGACTTTGGCATGGGCGGCGTTCATATTAAACGTGGTGGTTACATCACCAACGGAAAAACTTTTGCTGAATCACTGATGGTAGAGCGTGATATTGAATGGATTACGCGTGCCCACGTTTCTAAAGTTGAAGCAGGCAAAATTCACTATGAAACACTGGATGGTTCAACCCATGAAATTGAATTTGATTTCTCTATGTTGATTCCACCATTTGCGGGTGTTGGTCTAAAAGCTTTCAATAAAGATGGTGAAGATATTACAAGCGATATTTTTGCGCCCAACGGCTTTATGAAAGTTGATGCCGACTACACACCTCGCCCATACGAAGAATGGAGTGCTGGTGACTGGCCAAAATATTACCAAACACCAAGCCATAAAAATATGTTTGCCATCGGTATCGCTTTTGCTCCACCGCATTTGATCAGTAAACCTATGCAAAGTGCAAATGGAACGCCAATCAACCCAACACCACCGCGTACAGGCATGCCATCGGCTGCTATGGCCATTGCTGTTGCCAACAGTATCAGCGATATGATTAAAAAAGGTACGGATGAACCTACTCACCATGCATCTATGGCTGAAATGGGCGCTGCTTGTGTAGCTTCTACAGGTGCGCATATGCTGACTGGGAGTGCTGCAACCATGACAGTCTTCCCTGTTGTTCCTGATTTTGAGAAATATCCTGAACATGGGCGTGATATTGAGCTTACCACAGGTGAAGTTGGTTTGGCAGGACATTGGATGAAGTACCTTCTTCACCACACCTTTATTTATCAAGCTAAAATGAAACCCGGTTGGTCAATTTTACCAGACTAAGTTCATTGAATAATAAAAGATTCGTAGGAGAATAGCATGACCAGAAAAGCAACAAATAAAGAGCCTTATCAACAAGCTTATTACCCACCAGCACCAACAGGTTGGACGCGATACATGCGTACTTCATTTTTATGGCAGGGCATACGTTTTTTAGTGATTAATTTTAAAATGCTTAAGCTTATGATGAAATCTCACCACTAATAAAGATAAAAACCAACGTGCTACATCTTCTCAACTTAGAAGGTGTGCACGTTGGTTTCTTTATAAGCAAATAGTGCTTAACAAAGGCATTGGGCAACCCAATATCATCGAAATAAGTCGCATCGTTTCCAATTCTTCTGTGCTCACTAAGCCATCACTTAGCACACAATAGACAACAGCCTGCAACAATTTCTTTTTATCCTCAAAGGAACAGACATTGAGTTTTTCTAGTGCTTGAATCAGGTCTTTAAGGTTTGATTTTTTTACACCTTTTTTAACCTTTTCATTTGGAAAAACCTGAGCCCAAGCTTTTACCTTTATATGCCGTGGTTTATTGGTCTTATTCATACTACAAACCCTATCGAGCAACAATTCAACCTCTGGCTTCATACGCTCAATAGCAATATATGTATTGGATGGCTGATTGGTCTTAAAACCAAAGCTATACAAAAAGTTTTGATACAATAGATATTCAAATAACGATACTTTACGATTAGCAGCAATCAGTTTTTTCAATGTATCTAAAAATACACGCTGTTGCGCAACACTAAGCTCTGATAGCTGGGAAGAAACCATATCTAAAATGGGCAGTTTAAGTTCTGCTTTCATATTCGACATGATATTTCGAATACGTAATACCTCTGCTAAAGCTTGCGAAGAGTCCATGCTCGAAATTACCTGCATTTGCTCTCTAGCTATATCTTTATTGGTGTCCAAAAGTAAAAAATAGGTCATACACTTGGCAACAAAGGTATCATTTAACAAATCATGAACCTCTTCAGGTATTTGTTGCATAAGGTGTTGCGCCTGATTCAAATGCTGAACATCAAGCTCACCTATTGATTGCATGACTTGGGCTACACTCTGTTGTAATTGCTCAGCATTGGGTGGTGGTGAAAAATGACTAATCGCATGTTCTTGATTTCTTGCACGTACAGCAGACTCATCAATCTTAGTCATACGACCACGAAACCTTGGGTCAATGCGTTGAATACGTTTAACTAGTGGTGGATGACTTGCCCACCAATTGCTTTGCCACCATACCTTCACTGCTTCACCAAAAAACAAATGGCTTACCTGCTGCATTTCAGGAAGATTTAAGCGTGAACCTGCTTGATAACCACCAATCACTTTTAAAGCGTTGCCAATGCCTTCAGGGTTACGCGTAAATTGTACTGCTGATGCATCAGCCAAATACTCTCGTTGCCTAGACATTGCTGCTTTAATCATATCTGCAGCCAACATTCCCAACAAACCTACTGTGAAAAACAGTACCCCAGACAACATCACCACAGGGTGTGAACCACGCCTGCGCCCTGAATAACTTACCGATGAACGCCCTGCAATCAGTAAAATACCCAAGTCTGAAATCATAGTAATACCATGCAATAAGCCCATCATTTGCATTTTTAGCCCTGTATCACCATGTAAGATATGACTAAATTCATGAGCAACCACACCTTGTAACTCATCCCGGCTTAACACTTCCATTGCACCACGTGTCACTGCAATCGCAGTATCATTAAACGCATACCCCGCAGCAAATGCATTGATACCTCGTTGTTCCAAAATGAAAAGCGCAGGTGTAGGCACACCCGATGCAATCGCCATTTCTTCAACAATATTTCGCAATTGCCGCTCAAGCGGGTCTTGGCTCGCCCTTAAACGTTTTCCACCCAGCATTTGGGCAACAGCAATACCACCACCTTGTTTTAATTGTCTTATTTTATACCAACTACCAAGCAAGATAAGTAAAATTGTACTCACACTTACAATCACAAACCTATCCAACTCCCAAAACTGGGTAGGTACTGCGATGTCACGTGCCAACAAAGGCAGTAAATACATGGATAATGTAACAACAGCATATACAGCAATAACAATCACTAAAATTGCCACTGCAAATAACACATACAACCAAAATGTATTGCGTTTGGCTGCAGCTTGGTATTGAAAGAAGTCCATCTACAATAAAAACTAAAGAGAAATACGGACGGGTTTTGCCTGCTCTGGATTACTTAGCTCAAAATATACGGCTTCCCCAAAATTAAACATATTGGCAATCAACACATCAGGAAATAGCTGCCGCTGCGTATTATAGTTCATCACATCATCATTATAACGCTGCCTAGCAAAAGCAATACGATTTTCAGTTGATGTTAGCTCTTCTTGAAGTTGGGCAATGGTTTCATTGGCTTTAAGCTCTGGATACGCCTCAGTAAGTGCATTAAAATTCAACATCGCACCACCTAAGGCTGATTCTGCAGCAAGCAAAGACTGCATAGCTTGGGTATTGGATGGGTCTGCCTTGGCAGCTTTCATCGCTGAAGCTGCTGTATTTCGGGCTGAAATCACCGCATCCAAAGTTTCACGTTCATGGCTTAAATAAGCCTTAGCTGCTTCAACAAGATTTGGAATGAGGTCATACCTACGATTGAGTTGCACATCAATTTGTGAAAAACTGTTTTTAAAAATATTTTTATAACTCACCAAGCGGTTGTACATCACCACAACCCATACAATGAGCAGCACAAAAATACCAAAGAAAATTAAAATCAAAGTTCCCAAAGTCATGGTTCACCTCTCCTCTTTTAATTATATTTAAAACAAGCAAGGTGCAAAACATGGTAAGTGTGCATATTGCTTTCAACCTTAAGCATAGTAGCTTTGCCAGCCTTGCACAAATACATGTTGGAGTAATGAATGAGCGTTGAAGATTTAATTTCGGGTTTTAGAACCCGTGCCGAAGATTATAGCAGCCGATTGGATTCGCTGCGGAGGTCGCTTTGACCTTGATACCAAGGTTGAAGAATTAAAGGAATTAGACGCACGAACCGAAGACCCTAGCCTTTGGGATAACCCCGATGAAGCACAAAAAATCATGCAGAAAAAAAATGCGCTAGAACGCACCATCAATGGTTTTAACAACACATTAAATACACTGGAAGAAGCAGCTATGCTTTTTGAAATGGGCATGGAAGAAAATGACCAAGATAGCAAACTCGAAGCCGTTGCCGAAATTGATAAAGTGCAAAAAGATATTGAAAGCTTTGAATTGGCACAAATGTTGGGCGGTGAAACCGATGCTGAGTCTGCCTTTTTAGACATCAATGCAGGCTCTGGCGGTACTGAAGCCCAAGATTGGGCAGAAATGCTGTTGCGCATGTATTTGCGTTGGGCTGAACGCAAAGGTTTTAAAACTGAACTTATTGAGTGCACAGCGGGTGAAGAAGCGGGTATCAAGTCAGCTACTGTATCCATCAAAGGTGAATACGCCTATGGTTTCCTCAAAGCTGAAATTGGTGTGCATAGACTTGTGCGAAAGTCCCCTTTTGATTCAGGAAATCGCCGCCATACGTCTTTTGCCTCAGTCTTTGCCTTCCCTGACATTGATAGAGACATTGATATTGATATTAACCCTGCTGATGTACGCATTGATACTTACCGTGCATCGGGCTCTGGTGGGCAGCATGTCAACAAAACAGACTCTGCCGTACGCATGACACATGAACCAACTGGTGTGGTCGTACAATGCCAAAGCGATAGGTCACAACACAAAAACCGTGACCATTGTTGGAAAATGCTTAAAGCTCGCTTATATGAACTGGAGATTGAAAAACAACAAGCTGAAAAGCAAGGGCTTGAAGATACCAAATCCGATATTGGTTGGGGGCATCAAATTCGTTCGTATGTGCTTGATGCTTCACGTATTAAAGATTTACGTACAGGCATGGAAACCAGCAACACCCAAAACTTTTTAGATGGTGACATTGACGACTTTATCTCTGCGAAACTCATGGGCATTAACAAAGGCAGCGGAGCAAGTGACGATGAGTAAGTCTTTAGAAGATATGATTCATGATGTACAACCATTTACCACTGATAATGAAGATTACCGTTGTGGTTCTGTAGCCCTTTTGGGGCGACCTAACGTTGGTAAATCAACTTTAATGAACAAAATCATTGGCACTAAAGTTGCCATTGTAACACCCAAGCCGCAAACCACGCGCCATAGAATTCTTGGTATTCATAGTGATGAAAATCAACAAATTGTATTTGTCGATACACCTGGTATTCATAAAGGTAGCCAACAACTCAACCGTAATATGGTGAAAGTAGCATATACCGCAGCAGAAGAAGCCGATGTGCTTTGCATCATGCAAGATGGCTCTAAACCTATGGATAGAGGAACCATGGCATTGATTGAGCGTTTTGCTGATGGACGTTTGGATAAACCTCGTATTCATGTCATCAATAAAATTGACCAATCCAACAAAGATAGGTTGCTACCCCGTCTGCAAGAAATTCAACAACTCGACCCTAAAGCGGATGCTTATATCCCTATTTCAGCCAAAAAAGGTTCGCAAGTTGACGCTTTGGTCAAAGAAATAAGTAAATACTTGCCCAAGCGTCAGCCTATGTATGATCCTGAATGGTTCACCGACCAATCCCAGCGTCAAATGGCAGCAGAATATGTGCGTGAGCAAGTATTTTTGTCTATGTACCAAGAAATCCCCTTCCAAACGGCTGTAGATATTGAAGATTTTGTTGATTTGGGTGATAAAATTGAAATCACCGCAGTCATCCTCGTTGCCACAGAGCGACATAAACCTATGGTGATTGGTAAAGGTGGCGAATTGATGAAACATATTGGCATCAAAACACGTGAAGGTTTGGAAGATTTATTGGGCTGTAAAGTGAACCTAAAACTATGGGTTAAAGTCCAAAAAGACTGGTTTGACAAGCCTGGTATTTTACAAGAACTCGGCTTATAAACACCATGGCAGAACAAAGGGATCACGCCCTTTTATTACGCAGTATTGCTTATAGCGACTCATCATTGATTTTGCATTGCTTAACCCAACAGCATGGGCGTATTAGTCTTATGGCACGTGGTGCAAGGCGAGCCAAAAGTCCTTTTCGTGCAGCATTAATGCCTTTGTTTGCACTGCAACTGCGTTGGAAAGAGCCTAAAACAGGGTCTATGGGCACATTGCTTGAAGCACAACGCTTTTCTGCATTACTACCCGAATCCATGATGCTCGCAGGGCAAACATTATTAGCCACTGCATCCACACTTTTTCCTGATGGTGTAAACAATGGTTATGTAGAGCTGCAACAAGCCTGTACCCTACTCTCAGAACGCTCAGAAAATGCTGGTTTATGTGCAGCAACATGGTCTATGCTTGAACAGTCTGGTTGGACTGGTGACTTCAACCATTGTTGGCACTGTGTAGAGCCTATTGACCTCAATATGGATATGTATTGGCGACAAGGACACTTATTATGCGCAAGCTGTGCCAGAGAAAATGGCTATAAACTTTATTCTGGATTTCGTAAAACCATTGCTACTTTTATGCTTCAACCCAATGTAAGCTTAAAACAAGAGCATATTACACTGTGGAATATGATGATAAAAGATGTGTTTAAAACCCACCAAATCCACCATTCTATGGACTCATAAGCAGTTATAAACTTTGAACTTTAGCGACCGTCTTTTTACTTTGTTGCATCACAAATTGTTGTAAGCGTTTAATAATTGCAGGATCAACTTGTTGCATAAGTTGCATAGCTTCCTTATCTAAAGCAAGCAAATCTAGCTGGTTCGTAGCCACAGATGTATAACCATATTTATTGCCTTTATCCAAACGTACTTCACCTAATATATCGTTATCTCTACGTATTTCTAAAAGCAAAGGTTTGCCCGATTGTTGTATCAACACTTCAGCTTCACCCGATAAAATTATATAATATTTATCTGCTGTTTCCCCTTGAGAAAATAGTGTTTCACCGCGTTTTAACTCTGAAACGGTTAACTGTGTAGATAAGCTCTCTCGAATTGATGCTGAAAGATCACTAAACACCACATGCGTACATAGAAAACTATTTAAGATACGCTGCTTCATGATAGAAAACACCCTAGACTTGAAGTTTTCATCTGCCTGTAAAACCTG
>JALSZC010000173.1 GCA_027059605.1 Ghiorsea sp.
ACAATCCATACAGGATTTTCTGCTGCCATGCGATGCATATGCAAAATCGGCTTACTGCGTGAGACCTGCATTTGGGTGACAGACCATGATACATCCATAGCTTTAAGTGCTTCCACGGCTGCCGTTAAGTTTTCAATGGTGACAAAGTTCATCACCAAATGACCACCTTCATTCAATCTACTTACAATCAACTGGATTAATCCTGCCAATTCGCCACCCGAGCCACCCACAAACACAGCATCAGGATTAGGCCAAGCATCTAAACATTCAGGGGCTTTAGCATTGACCAAAGTGTAGTGGTGAATATCCATCTGCACTTGATTACTTCTAGCGATTTCATAATCAGCTTTATTCTTTTCAATGGCATACACCCAGCCATTCGGGCAAAGCCTTGCCGCTTCCAAACCTACAGAGCCAGAGCCCGCACCAATATCCCAAACAATACTGTTGGCTTTAAGCTGCATATGCGCCAGAGATACAGCACGAACTTCACGCTTGGTAATCAAGCCTTTTTCAGGTTTGCGTTGGTTAAAGCTTGCACCCTCATGCCCAAACAACACAGGTTTATGCAGCTTTTCTTTGCGCTCTAAAATCACCATATTCAAATCAGCAAAGTCTTGCTCTGCCAACGCTGACACAGGCACATCGGCTACAATACGCTCCTCATCTTGCAACAAATTCTCAGCCACAATCATCTCAAAATCATCAGCCATAGCTTCAGCAACCAACATTCTGGCAATACGCGCTGGGTTATTTTTAGGGCTGGTAAATGTAATGATTTTCCTATGCTGCATACATGCTTTAAACAGCGGATAAAGACCGTGTTCCTTGCTTGGGTTTTCCGCCCATTCACCTGCATCTTTGGTATGCACCGAGCAAATATAAGCATCCTGCCAACTTATACCCACACGCGCACAAGCAAGCTGCAAAGCCGACACATTGGGGCGAATATCTAGCTTGGATAAGCCTATTTTCTTTTTCAAATAAACCGCAATGCCATGACATAGCGGGTCGCCTGTGGCTAAAACCACGACGGCTTGTTGTTTTGCCAAAGCCTGCTCAATGCGCATGGGTACATCTTTAAGATGACCTGTTAAATCAAAGGTTTCCGCACCAGATTGCAGTTCTGCCGCAAACAATTCAAGCACTCGCGTGCCACCAATCACCACATCCGCTTGGTTCAGCAACATCAAAGCATCAGGTGCAAGCCCTGCAATACCATTATCCAATACGCCTAACACCACAGCTTTATATTCTATCATATGTCACCTTTTTGCGATTTGTGTTGCTCTACAATGTAGTGAACCGCATCAGTCAGGCAAGCAAAACTGATATGTTCTTGCTCTAAACGCAGTTGGTCTGCCAATATATTGTTTCGCAACGTATCATAAACATCAGCTTCATTCTTGTTTAAATATTGCAAGTCTTTGCTTTCTTGCTTGGGCTCATGCCCCCAAGATATGCGATGCTCCAATAATGTTGCTTCATCCATCAAAAATGATTCTACCTGAGAGAATTTCGCCCGTAATTGATTTAGAATTGCAAATCCATGTGTATCCAAATCCCCCCAATAATAGATGTTATGATGTGTCAGCCATCGAGCCTGTTTTAAAGCCTCAAAGCCATAACCTGAACCAAAGATTAAGATACTTTGCGGAACTTGAGGAAAAGACAAATAATTAATTTCATTTTCCACGATAAAAATATGCCGAATGCGCGAACATATCATATCATCCAAATGCGCAAAGCCTTTGGCAGTCATCGACACATCCTGATTATCTGAACTCATCAGCCAGCTCAAATTATCATCCAAAGGGCGCACGCGAAGCATGATAGGTTTATCCAAAAAACCATAGCGACGCGCAAAACCTGCCACCCCAACATAATCATCATCGATGGCATACACAGGCAGCAATATATCAAATAACTCTGCCAATACTCGCTTGTGTTGCTCTATAAATTTACTGTCCACACCTGCAATATCCACCTGACGCAAATAAATACGTGGGTTTGGGTGCATTTGCATCCATATGCATATATCAAGTAAACGAGGCCATTTTTCAGCCAGTTGCAAAGCTTTCAAAGGGTGCTTAAGCAACCATGAATGTAATAAAGCGACTTGTTTGCCAGTTGCTTTAAACAAATGCTCAAACTGCTTTAATAATTGCACCTTTCCAATCAAACGCGCTGCTTGTTGCGTATTTTCCAGCCACACAGCACAAGGCAAATGCTGCTGCCCTAAAACACGATGATTGATTTCAACCCATTGCAATTCCACATCATTTTTTGCCGCATAGGTGCGCATCTCTTTCACCCAGTCCTGCATGATTGGAAACTCATCCAACATCACTTTAGACGTAGGTTGTTTTAATCGAATTGCCAGAGGAAACAATCCACCATCTATCACTGCAGCTCGGCATATATCACCACGCAACCAAACCCGTTCTAGCTGCTTTTTTATGTCAGCAGTACGAACCCATTTCACCTAATATGACCTTCTTTATCAGCTTGATCACGCTGTTTTTTCTCTTCTCGATACGTCTCAATACTTAAGTTTCTCAATTTAGAATTAACACCACCATCATTGCTCACATAACCCACATGTTGCACATGCGGTTCAATGATATGGATTTTTTGCAACGGCGTAACAATCAACAGCTGCAAATTCAACTGCTTAAACAAGCGCAAACCATATTCCGCCGACTCATCCGAGCCACGACCAAAAGCTTCATCAATCACCACAAAGCGGAACGAACGCGAGCGCACAGCATTCCACTCCAAGCCGAATTGGTATGCCAAACTTGCCGCAAGGATGGTGTAGGCAAGTTTCTCTTTTTGCCCACCTGATTTACCGCCTGAATCGGCATAATGTTCATATTCTTCATCATCTTCACGCCAGCGTTCAGAGGCGGCAAAGCGGAACCAATTTCGTACATCGGTAACTTTACGCAGCCAACGTGCATCGGCATCACTTTCACCTTCTCTGCCACGAAAACGTTCAATAATCTTTTGCACCTGCAAAAATTTATCTTCTGAATATTGCTCATTTTCCGAACCTGTCACACTGCCTTCGGTGCAAGCCTTCATATCTTGTTGAAAACCTTGAATTTCCGCATCCACAGCAGCTTGAGCCAATAAAGTAATATAACGACCTTCAACATAATCAATTTGTACCAATGATTCGTTGATGCGCTCAATACGCTCTTTGATAGTTTCACGTTCACGCAATAGCTGGCTTTGAAAATTGGCGATTTCTCGAATGGTATTTTCATTTAATAAGCTTTTGAAACGTGCCTCAAAACGCGGCAAATCATCGGCGTTTAGCCCATCTAGCAAGGTTTTATATTCATGTGCCGCACGCACATTCACATCCATCTCTTGGGTTAGTAGGGGGTAAGCCTGATGAAAGTCCGTCATGCCTTTAATCACTTTATCTCGTAAACGCGATAATTTTCCATCCACACTTTGAATCTGTTTGCTTAATGTGCTGCGCAATGCTTGCTCATGGCTGCCGCATGATTCCACAGTATGTGCAACATCACCCAACACATCTTTAACGAGTGCATCCAGGCTATCTGCATAGGCATTGATAAGTTCACCTTGCTCTTTCAAGAAGGCTTGCAAAGCTTGATAGTTTGCTTTCGCATCTTCTCTTTTTTGTTCGGTTTTTGAATATTCATCACGGCGTTTTAACAAGGCTTGTTCATCTTTCTCTAAAATCTTCAATGCTTTTTCACGCTGCTCTGCCAACAAACGCAATTGATCCGATGCAGCTTCTAGCTTCTCTTTTTCTGTCGTTAGCTGCGTTACTTCAGCTGCCAATGGTCGCCAGTTAATATCCTGAAAGTCCATGTAAGCTTCAAGTTTATTTAATAGTGATAAACGTGATTGATTCACTTTCAGGCTTTTCTGTAGTGCGCTAATTTCTTGCCCCAAGTTTGCCAGTGCTTGCTGTGCTTGTTTGGCCTCAGCTTCCAATGCTGCGATTTTTTCTACATTGCTCCAGCCCAGCACAAAGCGACGTTTATCATGAAGATGATGCCGATCATCTTTTTCATGTCGACCACCCTTGGCTTTGATTTGCCCTGTCAGACTAATCGCACGACTTTCTCGGCGAAACGTTGTCATATCAGTACAACAGGCATAGTCAAAACGCCTTGCCAATTCTTGTTGCAACCATGCATAAAATTCAGAGTCTGGCTTTACCTCCAATTTATGGATCAGTGATGTGTCATATTGAGGCTCAACTGTATTATGCTCGCTTTCACGGACTCGAAAGAATACCAAGCGTCCTTTTAAATGATTTTCATTCACCCATTCCACAACCTGCGCATAATGTTTATCCGCCACCAACATGGATAATGCGAAACTATGTAATAAACGCTCTGCTGCACCTTGCCAATCACGTTCTTGCTGACGCACCTGAATCAATTCACCCGCAAAAGGCATGAGTTTTTCATTGATGCCCAGGTCACTACATAAACGCTTGCGAATACTAATTTGTTGTTCAGGAATATTACTTTTACGTTGTTTTAAGCTCTTAATCTCACGCTGTTGAGTCTCACACTCGCGTTTGCCAACCGCCAAATCTGCACCCAGCTCATTCATGCTATTTTGCGTTTGTACCTCTTCATCGAGTAATTTTTGCTGCATGACAAGGCAGTTCTGTCTGTGCTGCAAAAAAACATCCACATCTTTAACCGCAGGCAATGCAAGTTGATCAATCAAATCATCGTAATACTTGGCTCGTTGCAAACAACGTGACTTTTCGGTTTCTTTTTCGGCTATTTTCTGTTCCAGATAAGCAATGCGATCACCACCTTGATCAGCAATTGCCCGCTCCAGCTCACGCTCTTCTAATTTACCTTGTTCAACCTTATCGCTGAGTTGCACAATGCGCTGCTGCAAGCGTTCAAGCTCGGCATCAAGCTTTAACATGCGTTGCATAAGCAGGCTGGATTTTAAATTTGAGAAATAAGCTTGCAAAGCATTGCGACAACCATCCAACTCTTTTTTCTCATCTTCCAACGTCGCATGCTGCTGGCAATCTTGCACCAAAGGCTGCAACAAACTCACCTGTTTTTTTGCCGTGAGCACGGCTTTATGCGCCCGATCCAAATCATCGAAATGCGCAATTAAAGCATCAATACGTGGCTGCACATCAAAGGGCTCCAACATATGCCCGCGTACAAATTCAGTTAAATTGCCAATAGATTTCATGGAAACGGTTTGATGAAATAGCTCCAAAGCCTGATCATTCTCAATACCAAAACGCCGTCGAAAAAATGCTCCGTAAGCGGGGAAGGCATCAAACACATGAGCATTTTGTTGTTTGAGGCGTTTACGCAAAGCACTCATTTCAGAGCCAAAGCCACCAAAGTCATGCTGAATCGTTAAACTATGATCCGCCACCACATAAAAACGCTCAGGCTGACCTTGCGGTTGCCGAAACCAAAATACCTGTGCCAAAGTGACCGTTTGCTCATAACCTTCATTGTAAAACTCACCCAAAATCACGGAATAGCTACCAGCTTGACGCAATGCCACAGGCTTAGCAGTACCAACAGATTCACTTTGCTCAGATTTATAATGTCCCAACACATAGGAGCGCAAGTCACGCTCTTTGGAAGCCGCACCTGCTGCTTTATTGTAGGCAATCCTATGAGCAGGCACGAGCAAGGTTGTCACGGCATCCACCAGTGTTGATTTACCTGAACCAATATCACCTGTGAGTAGGGCATTTTTTCCATGAAGATGAAACGACCATACCGTTTTATCAAAGGTTCCCCAATTCAACACTTCCAAACGCTTGAGACGAAAGCCTGTTAAAGCATCATCCTGCACAAAGTCCAAATTTAGTAAGGGCTCCATCAATGATCTCCTTGCGGCAATAGCTGTTTGCGATACTCACTCAAGCGTTGATCAAATTCAGCCAGCCACTGTGCATCGACAAAGGATTTGATAATCCTATGCAATTCCAGCATCTTATCCGAGCCTTTCAGTTTACGTGCAAAACCCATCTTCACAATTTGATTGATATAGCTATCGACTTGATCAATCAAACGCACTTCATTGCTACCTTCTGGCAAAAAGATGCGAATCATTTCCAATACCTCATCACGCGACACAATCACCCGCGTTTCACCGCCTGATGCATCCGATTCAGCCATTTTCTCGCGCAACAATGCCAATAAAAGGCTAACATGAAATGATAGCTGGCGACGTGGAATTAAGCGCGGTAATTTGTCATCTTCTGCATCATATTCTCGCGCCCGCAAAAAAGCATAACCTTCAGGTTCATCTAATATTAATTCTAAACCAAGTGTTGCCATATATTCAGACACTGCCACTTGAATATTCAACAGCCATTGCCAAAGCTGACTATCAGCCTCTCTATCAATCATACCCTTACACAAAGCAATCACCACAGCAGATAGTTTTGCATTACGCTGAACGTTTTCTTGTAGCTCTAACTCATTCACGAAACACTCCTAATCATCATCGCACAAAAAATACATGCGGTAAATGCGCTTGTTTCACAAAGCCTTGATCAGTTTGCCACTGCACTACATCTTCTTGTGTATCATCAATCATACATTGTGCCATATCACTTGCTATCTGCAGCCATATCACCAGCTCTGCCAAACCATGTTGCAAAGGGTGCTCACGTAATAAATCAGCCAACGATATTTGTGAATGCTCCTGCAAGGCTTGGTCTAATACTTGTTTTAACCGACCTTTATCCACCACAACCTGTGAGAACAAAGCTCCCACATCATCATCTTCTTGTCCCATCTCCAGTTGCACGGCATCAATCACGGTTTGTAAGGGTGGTTGATACAAAGGTCGTTCCATAGGCAAGGTGAATTCCACTTTCATATCATCCATAAGCATGCCTAAATCTTGTGCTGGTTGCTGCATGGTATCACGGGCATTACTTTTGATGCTACGCAAAATTTCCATAATACGTTTATTTTCCAACCATGCCTTATCATCCAGAAAACGCCGTAGCTGGCTGGACAATTGCGCGACTGTTCGCTGTGTATGTTCACCTGCTTCAAGCCAATCATAATGCACCCGACGCAGCCTTGAATCGGGTCTAGATTCTGCAATAGGGGATAATGCCATCACCTGATCCAGCAAATCGGTCAATGCTTCTTGCCTAGAGCTGGACATAAGAAAGTCCCAAAAAGCATGAAAACTTTTCCCTTGGTCTGATTCGGTAATATCATCACATTCATGCAAAATATCTTCTAGCAATTCACCTTTACTGCCTTCCCAAAGCGCAATGCGCTCACGTACTCGTCTATCCAATAGACGAAAATTTTGTTCCACCTCTCGGAAATCGCTTAATAATTCGCCTGCCATCATCACAAATTGTTGAAAACGATCCCTTAAAGCAGTTTCATCCAATAAAGGGATGTCACCAGCTTGAATTTGTTTGATTTCAACATCAATCGCTCGCCGTTTTTTACGCAATTCAGCAATGCGTACCTTAGGATCTGTCTCACTGCCTGCGACAATTTGCTGCAATAAATCAAACAATGTCAGCAAGCGTGATTCTGTACCAATAAAACTACGCTCTGTTAACCCAGCTAACCAACGAATACCTTTTTCAGTCGCAGGTGTTAAATCATAATGCGGTTCATCGGAGTTTTTGGGGTAGAATTTACGCAACCAGCCTTGGGCATTATCCGCCCAATCGTTTAAATAGTCTTGTGCATCGCGTGGGTAGCTTTCATCACCCAAACGCTCACGCAAGGCAAACAACTCATCATCCAAGGCTTCCAATAAATCAACCTGTGCGATTTCCCGTATATTGGGCACAATAAATACACGGTGTAAAAAGCTTGAAACCAAGGGTGACGAATCCGCTCGTAACAAACGCCAAGCTGGGTGGTTTTTACGTAAAGATGCCAGTGCTTCATGGCTCATGTCCATTTGATTCATGGCATATCCGAGATCGATATATCTGCAAGCTGATTTCCCGAAAAATCACACACCATCACCCGCACACTAAACTCACTGGGATAACGCGCTTTCAAAGTGGCAATCGTGCGCTCTGCCAAAGCGATATAAAACTTATCCGCCAAACCAACATCTTCTAATTTCTCTGCGGCAAAACGCGCCGTTTCGGCTGCACGAATCTCTTCGCATAACGCTGCGGGCGCACCAATGCCTTCTGCCAATTCTGCCAATAAATCAGTATTCACCGCTTTGCGGTTGGCATGGGTAATCACTTCGCCTTGCGCCATTTTGGTCAGCTTGCCGACCATGCCGCCGATAATCACATGCTTGATACCTTCTTTTTTGCAGGTATCCAGTGCCGGGCCTAAGAAATCTCCCATCTGCACAAAGCAGGCGGGGGCAAGCTCAGGCAATGCAGCAATCACAAACTTTTCTGTACGTCCGCCCGTGGTGAGTACCACTGTGTCTTGCCCTTGATTGGCAGCCACTTCAATACCTTGCACCACCGATGCGCGAAATGCCGCCGTGGAATAAGGATGCACAATGCCCGTAGTACCTAAAATCGAAATACCACCCACAATACCCAAGCGGTCATTCAATGTTTTCTTTGCCATTTCCTCGCCATCAGGCACAGAAATGGTCACTTCCAAGCCGTGATTTTCTAATAAATCACCGCCAACTTCGCGTACATTAGCTTCAATATTTTTGCGCGGCACAGGATTAATCGCAGGGCCGCCCACTTCCAAGCCAAGACCTGCCATGGTAATCGTGCCTACGCCTTGCCCACCTTTAAGCACCACTTCACCAGCTTGCCCATCTAGCAAACGAACATCCGCCGTTAAATGCGCGCCATCGGTACAATCAGGGTCATCGCCTGCATCTTTGATGCACATCGCATGCGCAGTTTTTCTATCTTCACTTATCGCACCATCATGGATGATAAATTTCACTCGTGTACCGTTAGGCAATAAAGATTCAAGTTCACTGGGGACTTCGCCAGTGGCAAGCCCTATAGTTGCCGCGCGCGCTGCTGCTGCAGCGTTTGCACCCGTGGTGTAGCCTTTGCGCTTACCCCGCTCGCGCTTTTTCATACAACCCTCACCCTAGCCCTCTCCCTTCAAAGGGCGAGGGGATACATTGCGCCAAGTTCTGCGCGCATCCACCACATCACCAATCACGACAATGGCAGGCGAAACACCCACAAGTTTACCTGACACCACATCTTCAAGTGTACCATAATCTTGTTTTTCAGTCGGCAAACTTACCGCATGCAAAACAGCCACAGGTGTGGTTTTCTTCATCCCTGCATCCACAAGACTGGCCGCAATGTTTGGCAAGTTGCGTGTGCCCATATAAATCACCAACACAGGAAATGCCGCGACCAATGCTTGCCAATCCATGCGCGATTTTTCTTCAGCCTCATGCCCTGTTAAAAAGGCTAATGATGCATTCACCGTTCTATCGGTGACGGGAATGCCTGCCATAGCAGGAGCAGCAATGCCCGATGTAATACCAGGAATCACGCGAAACGGGATATTTTCCGCAGCTAGGGCGCGAATTTCTTCACCCCCACGACCAAATACAAAGGGATCACCACCTTTAAGGCGCACCACACGTTTATTTTCTTTGGCAAGTTTGACCAATGTTTCACAAATATCATCTTGGCTTGCCGATGGTTTGCCGCCACGTTTGCCCGCAAATACAAGCTCTGCATCTTTATCCGCCATCGCCATGATCGCATCAGACACCAAAGCATCATGCACAATCACATCACAATTGGCGATAAGTTTTGCTGCGGCAAGGGTGAGCAAGCTTGCATCGCCAGGGCCAGCACCCACGAGAGCTACTTCACCGCTTTTTAAAAGACTATCCAGCTTCATATTTTTTCACCGCGGAGGCGCAGAGACGCAAAGATACGCAGAGAAAGGTGGGGTAAAAGCTCTACATGTTCTAAATGAATATCCAAAAAAACCTCCGCGCTCCTCTGCACCTCCGCGCCTCTGCGGTAAATATTTTCCCTTTTCATAACGACTTTTCCCTCGCCTCTGCCAAAGCGAGCATGGCATGAATAGCAGAGACCACCAAAGTTGAGCCACCTTTACGACCACGGGTAATCACCCAAGGCACATCATCACATTTCGCAACTTCATCCTTGGATTCCTCTGCCGATACAAATCCCACAGGCATACCCACAATCAACGCAGGTTTTGCGTCTTCTTCATCAATCAAACGTAACA
>JALSZC010000174.1 GCA_027059605.1 Ghiorsea sp.
ACTTGCGCACCCTGAAAGCACAGCAAGAAGTACAACCAAAGGCAACCATGCAACAAGTCTTTTCATCAAAGTTTAGAGCTTAGCGAAAACTCGATTTTTCAAGCACTTTTTTGATTTTCTTCTGACCTAGCCACACTTTGCGATTATCTTTAAGGCTGATTAATGTTAAATCAATTTGATAATATTTCACCTGTGTATCTTCTGCTGCATCAAAAATAGTGTTGATTTGACCTTTAAGCATAAAGTCTGCCCCTGTTTCTTCACCCGAAACATTTCGCGTATCCATGCTTGCATTCTCTGCTTGGTCTGCACGTTCATCACGGATTTCACTGCGCTCCGTTTTTGAAGCCACAAATTCAACTTCGCCTGAATTGATAAGTTCGCGCTCCATATCTGCAATAAAAGTACGAATATTGATATGTTCATGACTAAGGTTTCTAACTTCACCCACAATCACCACAGGATTCTTACCATGTTTCACTTGGTATTTGGTCAACCATTTGCGCGACAACATATCATTCACCAATCGTGATGAGACCAACCGAGAATCAGTATCATTCCAGTTGCCACTTAAATCTTGTACAGTATCTGTATCCACTCTTGTCACTGTGGTTTTACCCGCACAACCAGCAAGCCCTAACAATAAACAGCCTACCAATGATAGTTTCATTACCTTATGCATTTATCCACTCCTTATTACTTAATTCAATTAAATTATAATACAGCTTGTATCGCTGCCAGCAATGCTGGTGCTGCTGTTTCTGTACGCATTACTCTAGCACCAAAACACAAAGGCTGAAACCCTTGGGATTGAAAATAGTCCAACTCTTGATTCGTCCACCCACCCTCTGGTCCTACTGCTAAAGTAATATCCTCAAGTTGCAGCAAGTCACTGCGTATATCTTGCCACATACTTGCCTCTCTTGGGTGAAGCACAAAACATTGCCCATACTGGCTCACCTGACTGACTTTATCATACCAAACCACACTTGGCATAGCTGTACGCTCGGATTGCTCCGCAGCTTCCATGATGATTTTCTGCCATCGTTGCAGCCGTTTTTCACGTTTATTGATAGGCAAGTTTAATGTCGCTCGCTCACTGTTGACAATTTGAAAGCTAGACGCACCCATTTCTGTTGCCTTTTGCAACACCGTCTCAATTTTTTCACTGCGATTGGCTGCTTGAATAATATGCACACGGCATGGCAACTCACGTTGAATATCCATAAATTCCACAAGCTGACATTGCCCACTAGATTTACTCAAACTTGTCAATTCAGCAAGGTATTCACCCCCATGCCCATTAAACACTGTAATCATATCACCAGCTTGCAAACGCATCACTTGCCGCAAATATCTCGCCTGCTCTGCATCAATATCAACCAAAGCATGAAGTGTAAGCTCCACATCTAAGTAAATTCTACATTGCATGGTTATGTGTCCAAATCGTCCATATGCATTTGTAATACAATTTTGCCTGTTTGATGCCCCTCTTCTATGGCTAGATGTGCTTGCCTAGCATCTTGCAATGGCAATGTTTTATCCACGTATATGGATAACTTACCCTCATCAAAGAATTGCCCACACTGCTCTAAAATTGCCGCATGATGCTCACCAAGCGCGTCTGACTGCAACAACATGGGCGTAAGCATCAAAGCCTGACTGATACGTACATTTTTCACGCGTAAGTTTTTCCAATCTAAATCATCAGGAACCTGCAACAAACTGACCAAATCCCCATACAAACGCATGGCAGGAATAAGCTGTTTTAAGGCATCCCCCCCTACCGTATCCAAAGCAATATCCACACCTTGTCCATCCGTCCAATCAAGCAGTGCTTGTGCAACATCTTCTTTGGTATAATTGATCACTTTATCGACACCAAGCTCACGCACAAAAGCTTCCTTTTCTGCTGAACTGACACTTGTTGCCACCTCTGCCCCTGCCAGTTTTGCCAGTTGTATGGCAACATGCCCAACACCACCAGCACCCGCATGAATAAACACCTTTTGCCCAGATTGCAGCCTTGCTCTATCAAACAATGCTTCCCATGCTGTAATGCAAACCAAAGGTGCAGCAGCAGCCGAATCAAAATCAAGGCTATCAGGCTTATTCGCCACATACGCAGCTTTAAGCACCGCATACTCGGCATAATTACCCACACTATCACCATTAGCCGACTTTTGTCCCAAGCCACCATAACAATAATAAACCAAATCACCTACTTGCAAATGATTGACATCTTCACCAACAGACTCAACAAAACCTGCCCCATCACAGCCCAAAATAGCAGGGTAAGCATTATCAAACATCATACCATTCTTTCGTAACTTTGTGTCAACAGGATTCACCCCTGCTGCCATCACTTTGACAATCACTTCATCAGCAGCACATGCCTTAGGTTTAGCAATATCCTCAAGCTGCAATACTTCCGTATTACCTGCTTCTTTTACCATGATTACCTGCATCACAAGCCCCTTAAAATTCAAGATTTCACAAAATTATATGTCGCAGCGTATGAATAAGACCACGAGAAAGCAAACAGCAGATCAACATAAATGTTTCTTTAACTTCGTTTAAATTCTCTCACTTTTACATCAGCTTTA
>JALSZC010000175.1 GCA_027059605.1 Ghiorsea sp.
GCGTGGAGGCATCTCACAAGATTTCTCCACTTTGCTATGCTACGGTCGAAATAACAATAATAGCCACCGATAAACGCAGATGGTTCAAATATATGTCATGCTTAGTAAAGAATGCTAGATTCCCACTTATCATGGATTTATATGTATGCTAAGTGAAGTGACACCCTTTCATTTTCAGGGCTTTGATTTTTATATCAAACGTGATGAACTGATTGACCCATACTTAAGCGGCAACAAATACCGCAAACTTTATGCTTTGCTGCAAACCCCAGCTGAAACTTACAACACCATCATTTCCTATGGTGGCACACAATCCAATGCCATGTTATCCATGGCTGCGTTGTGCAAGCAAAAAGGTTGGCAATTTGAATACTACTGCAAGCCCTTAGCATCACAACTCAAGCAACAACCCTCAGGCAACCTTAAAGCAGCCCTAGATTTGGGTATGCAGCTTTTAGAAAGCCCCGATTACGATACACTGATACCAACCCTTCAAAGCCATGACAAAACACTACTCATTCCCCAAGGTGGAGCAGACCCTCTAGCGGAGCTTGGCATACAAATCTTAGCGGGTGAAATAAAACAATGGCAGCAAGCGCAAAACATCAGCAAACTCAATATCGTTACCCCATCTGGCACAGGCACTACCGCCTATTATCTTGCCAAGCATTTACCCAACTTCCAAATTCTCACCACAGCATGCGTAGGCGATCATGCGTATTTACATCAACAAATGCAGCAACTTGGAAGCATACCTCATAACCTCAAATGGCTTGAACCATCACGCAAATATCACTTTGCCAAGCCCTACCCTGAATTTTTAGACACTTATCAAGCATTGAAACAAAATGGCATTGAATTCGACCTTATCTATGCGCCGCTAATGTGGCAGACCTTATTAGCAAGTATGCAAAACATTCAAGGCACGGTACTGTATGTGCATAGTGGTGGTTTAATGGGCAATGCCACGATGTTAGAACGCTACGCACAAAAGGGGTTTCTATGATTCGAGTCTTGCTATTTAGCTTGTTATTTATCAACACTGCGTGGGCAGAGGTGTTACCCAAACAAAACATGGTGGCCTCAGCTCATCCATTAGCAACCAACGCTGCTATCGACATTCTCAAGCAAGGTGGCAATGCCTTTGATGCCGCTGCGGCATTGGCGCTGACCATTGGTGTTGCCGAGCCTACAGGCTCTGGGATTGGCGGTGGTGGTTTCTTCTTATTGTATATCGCCAAGGAAAAGCGATATGTCATGCTTGATGCCCGCGAAATATCACCTGCTTTGGCTGGCAACGGAGAAATCTATCAAACACAATCCAGCATTGATGGTGCGCAATCCGCAGGTGTACCTGGATTGATTGCAGGCGTTGATCGCTTAATCACGAAGTACGGCAAACTGGATAGAAACCATGATACAGAAGCTGCCATTCATATTGCGCAGCATGGTTTTAAGGTATCCGAGCATTATCAGCGTGTTGCACAATGGCGCAAAGATGTATTGCAAAACAATACCGCCAAAAATATTTATCTACACAAAAGCCAAATCCCCGAAATTGGCAGTTTAATTAAGCAAGCTAAACTTGCTGAAACATTAAAACGCTTTGCCAAGTTTGGCGCGGATGATTTCTATCGTGGTGAAACAGCCAAACGCTTGGTGGCTGATATGAAAAAAGATGGCGGCTTGATTCGGCTAGATGATTTGAAGGCATACAAAGTGATGGAGCGAGAACCTATGCGCTTTCACTATCAAGATTTTGAATGGGTAACTTCCACTCTGCCTTCATCAGGTGGCATCACCTTAGCTGAAACGCTGGGCATTCTGAAAGATGATAAACTGGATAAGCTTTCCGAGGTGGATAGAACCCATTTAGTGATTGAAGCCATGAAGCTGGCATATAAAGACCGCAATCAATATTTGGGCGATAGTGATTTCGTGGATATTCCGGATTTGCTCAACCCCAAACGACTAGAAAATCTTCGTGCAAATATTGACATGAACAAAGCCACACCTTCTTCTAGCTTTGTCGCCGATCCGTCAGGCAATGGTGTGGATACCACCCATTTTTCTATCATCGACAAAGAAGGTAATATGGTTGCTGCCACGCTCTCGATTAACTATGGCTTTGGCTCAGGCTATGTATCGCCAAGCACAGGTATTTTGATGAATGATGAAATGGATGACTTTGCGACACAAGTCGGCAAACCCAACGCTTATGGTTTGGTGCAAGGCAAAGCCAATGCTGTTGCCCCGCACAAACGTATGCTCTCATCCATGAGCCCTACCTTTATCCTTGGCAAAGATAGAACATTTGTAGTTGGCACACCCGGCGGCTCGCGTATTATCAGCATGGTTTTACTGGCTGGTTTAGAGTTTATGCAGGGTGGCAACGATGTGCCTGCATGGATAAATAAACCGCACTTTCATCATCAGTATTTGCCTGATGTGGTTCAACATGAAAAAGGTGCATTTACCCCCAAAGTATCCAAACAACTTCAAGCCAAAGGACATAAGCTCAAAGCCATGCGCAATTATGGCAATATGCAGGCAGTACTTTGGGATAAAAATACAGGACAAGTCTTTGGCGCATCGGATAAACG
>JALSZC010000176.1 GCA_027059605.1 Ghiorsea sp.
GCGTGGGAACCTGTTTACACACATAATTCGTCATACCCGCGTAGGCGGGTATCCATGTGTGCTTGTGGAGCTTGTAGTTGATGGATTCCCTCCTGCGAGGGAATGACAAAGGGAGTGTTGAAGTGGAAGTAGCATCATTAATTAAACGTGTAGCGCGAGGTAAACATGGCTCTGAGCATTTGAGCCAAGATGAAGCGTGTTTTGTATTTTCTGAACTATTAAATCCGCAAGCCGATGAATTGCAATTGGGTGCATTTCTGATTGCTCAGCGCATGAAAGGCGAAGTATCAGAAGAGCTTGCAGGTTTTGTGCAAGCAGCACGCGAGCATATCTCCCATTTTAATGTCATTAAAGCCCCCGAAGGTGCGGTGGATTTGCCATGCTATGCAGGCAAACGTAGGGCTGCTCATGCGTATTTGATTGCAGCATTGGAAGCCAAAGACAAAGGTGTTCCTATTTTTGTGCATGGTGTATCCAACATTGAAGGGCGGGTTACAGCTTGGCAGGTGTTACAAACGGTGGGCATTAAAGCCGCAACCACATTGTCCGAAGCCAAAAACATCATGGATGAACATGGTATGGTGTATATGGATTTGAAGGATATATGCCCTGATTTAAGCCGAATTTACCACCTGCGTGACAGACTGGGTGTGCGCTCCTTTGCCAACACCGTGGCAAGGTTGCTCAACCCCATGCAGTGCGACAAACAGCTCAATGGTTTCTTCCACACCCCGTATGCCGATTATATGGCGCAAGCCAATGTATTGTTGGGTCAAAAGGAATCATTGATATTTATGGGTGCGGAGGGTGAGCCTGAATTGTACGCCGACCGCCAAAAGGTGGTGAATAAACAAGTGGGCAGCAAGGTTGAGCAAGTGAAGTTTGAAGATTGTGGTTGTGAGACCTACCCCAAGCAGACAGTGGGTAACCTGCAACAGATTTATGATGACTTTCAGCGTATGTTCAAGGGCGATAGAACCAAGCGTGAGCAGGCTACGATTGAAAGAATAAAGCAGGTTATTTTCTTGAGGTAACGCTGCCATTAACCGGCATGCCGTAGTAGTGTTTATTTTGTGCTATTAGAGCACAAAATAAACACTACGGAGGTATGTCCGAGTTGAATGGCCTTGTTAGGCGCGATTTCTCAATATACAAGCTATTTCATCCTTTATCTTTTGTCGTTGCCATATAATAGGGTGCTTTGGTGTACCACTCTTATTTTTTGGCAAATCAATTTCAGGTATCGAGCCTAGTACTTCTTTCACAAAATATTGCCGCTCTTTAATTTCTCCATCTTGCTGCCCCCAATTTTCGTAATCGCCATACGCATATATTAACCACCTAAATTCTGAGAGGGATAACTTATTAAATACTAAATCTTCTGGGTCTCTGTCTTTCCAGTTGTCAAAAAGCACTTGGGGAGATGGCGAAGAATAATCGAATAGGTTTATTACAAAAGGATTGAGATTTGCTTCTTTACAAACCTCCCTCAATATTCTTAACGTTGTATCCTTACTTAGATTAGAGCCATCACCACTCAGACTCCCGGGATTAAACATAACCACCATCAGATTTTCCCAGGCTAAATCTTTCATCTGATAACACCAATGCCTGAACCCTAAGTTACTTTCCCAAGTAACTGACCAACCATCAATATTATGGTTATAAACATTTCCATTCAGCAATGACTTCATTTATTTCCCTTTTCGCCTAACAATCCCATTCGTAGGAACGATAGTCCTCATATTTATGATACATAGGTGGAACAACTATCCACTTTGTTGCGTATTTTGGGTAAAAAGAGGATGAAATATACTGACTATGTATCACATGCTGATAATGTGGTGAAAGTGTACTGCTGTCAAACAACTTGCAAGCCTTCGATATTTGCAGGTAGGGGGCAGGGTTGTTAAGGTAGCTTCTTTCTTACGGTGAGGTTGAGTATGGCGGTTATTCAAGATTATCACGCGCATATTTATTATGATGAAAGCACTTATGATTTGGCTTCTAGGCTTTGTGATGAAGTGGGGCAAAAGTTTGGCGTGCCTGTGGGGCATAAACATAAACAACCTGTAGGCCCACATCCCATATGGAGCTGTCAGATTACTTTAACACCTGAAACATTTAACGCCGTGATTCCGTGGCTGATGTTGAATCGAAAGGGTTTGACCGTGTTTATCCATGCCAATACGGGCGATGATTTGAAAGACCATACTGAACATACTATGTGGATGGGCAGTATAGAGCCGCTGAACCTGGATATTTTTCAATAGAAACCACTTTAGTCATACCCGCGTCACCCTAGGGTGTACTCTCTGCCTTTAGCATTCACCTTAAGGCGGGTATCCATAGGTCATTATAGATTCCCGCCTTCGCGGGAATGACGGGTTAGGGCTGGTAGTATGTCGGGAATGACGAGCAGGGGTGGTCATCGCAGGAATGACGTAAGGGGCAAAAAAAGAGGCCACCTTGCGGCAGCCTCTTGAATCATTCAGATGGTTAAGAAAACTTAGTTTTTCTCTTGATCCACGATTTTCTTAATCCAAGGCATCATAGCGCGAAGCTTCTCACCTGTGACTTCGATAGGGTGCGCTGCGTTGT
>JALSZC010000177.1 GCA_027059605.1 Ghiorsea sp.
GGGATTACTTCGTTGTATCTAGCGTATGGTGCGGTACACCATGAACGTTTGGATGAAGGGCTGTCGAACTTTGGTATCGATAAACATGGTCATATGTATTATATTGATGATGATTTTTACGCTTGGGATCATCTTCTTTCCTTTGCCAATATGATTGCTTTATGGATACGTTTGTTTTCATCATCTTGGCTTGATAGTAGAGCCTCTTATATGCTTGGAAGTATGATAAAGAAACAATTAAACTTACATTTTTCTGAACATGCAGGTGTGGATTATCCAGCTGTACTTATTGAGCATCTCAAGCAACAGTTTTTTAATGCGCAAAGTAAAATATGTATGTTAAGCATGTGCTCTGCGTTAACACCGCAACCAGAAGACACGACAACAGTGATACAGCCTTTGAAGAAACAGATGTTAGTCTCAGATGAGCAAAACATTACACCTTGGTTTTGTGAGAAAGAGCCCATTGCTGTGATTAGTGATATACATGCGAATTTACCTGCGTTGGAGGTAGTGCTTGATGATATTAAGTCTCAAGGCATTAAACGTATTGTTTGTTTGGGTGACATCGTTGGTTATGGACCGCACCCTTCTGAATGTATCCAACGTTTGCAGGAAGAGAATATATTTGCGATTCGTGGCAATCATGACTATATGGTCGGTAGTGGTAAAGATTTCAGTCACGGCAGTCAGTCTAGCCTGCATGTTGCAAAATGGACGATTCAGGTGATTAGTGGTAGAGAAAAAAAGTGGTTGAAAACATTGCCTTTGCAGCATCGCAACAAAGAAGTGATGCTGGTGCATGGTGCACCACGAGACCCGACATTTTTTAATGCCTATGTATATGAGCGAACTGCAGATTCTAATCTTCAATGGATGAATGAACAAATGTTACCGATTTGTTTTCATGGACATTCTCACTTGCAAGGTATGTATGTTTTGCAAGCAGGAAATGTTTTTCTGCAAAAAGAGTTGGAAACTTATAAGCTGCACCAACATACGGCTAGTTTGATTTGCCCTGGAGCGGTAGGTCAACCTAGAAATGGTATCCCTGGCGCAGAATATGCAATCTATTACCCTGAACAAAAAAAAGTCATGTTTAAGCGGTTGGAATACGATATTGCACACGTTGTTGCAGATATGAAAAAGTTTGAGTTTCCTGAACAATTAAGCACAAGGTTGGAGCAAGGTTTTTAAGCTGTTTTTTACTTTGTTGTGATGACTTTATAGTGAATATACGTATGCTGCATCGCTTCTAATAACTTTAAAGAGGTGAAGTCATGGAAAGTATTCAAGTTTTGATTTTGATGGGCAGCAAAAATGATATGCCAGTGATGAAAAAAACCGAAGCTGTGTTTGATGAATTTGGTGTTGCCTATAAAACATTGGTGCGCTCGGCTCACCGCACCCCAGAAGCCACTGTTGAAGCCATCAAAGAAGCTGAAGAAGCAGGCTGCCAAGTATTTATTTGTGCTGCAGGTATGGCGGCACATTTGGCAGGTGTGGTTTGCTCAAAAACTGTCAAACCTGTGATTGGTGTGCCGATTGCATCGGGTCCATTAAATGGTGAAGACGCATTGCTTTCTACTGTGATGATGCCGCCAGGTATGCCCGTGGCGACTGTGGGCATTAATGGCGCAAAAAATGCAGGGTTGCTGGCTGTGCAAATGTTAGCCCAAAGTGATGAAGACTTGGCGCATAAACTTCGCTTTGATAGGGCTAAACAAGCTGAAGCTATTTTAGCAGACGACTAATTCGTATGATGCCATATCAAGCCCGCCTTGCGGCGAAATGTTTAAGGCAAGGTGGGTTGATTGCACATCAAACATCAACAGTGGCAGGTATTGCTGCGGATGTGCACAGTGCAAAAGCGATACGCAAGGCGCAAATGTTTAAGCAGCGTGTTGCACCTTTTTTGTTGCTGGCAGATTCAAAGCGTACAGCACTTCAACAAGCTGTGTATATTTCGCTACGCTTAAGAAAACTAGCTAAAACATCATGGCCTGGAGCCGTGACCTTGGTGTTTCGTGCCAAAAAACAACTCAATCCAGCATGTTATCAAAAGGGGTATATTGCGATTCGGGTCGATAGTGATGTGCAAACGCGCCAACTTGCTAAACAGTGTGGCGGTTTGATGTTGTCCAGTAGTTTTAACCGTAAAGGGCAAGCTGTGATGCCGTTTCATAGACAGTCACGTATGCGTTTTCACCGATATATTCGTATGCTTTTGCCTAGCCAGCAATCGCCCAGTGGCAAAGCATCAACCATTTACAAAGTAACCTCTAAAACAGCCATACAACTGCGATAGCTTTAAGTTTTGCTCTTCTTGCGTATGTTTGCACCATGAACAATATTCAAACCGTAGTATTAGACCGTGATGGTGTGATTAACTTTGATTCACCTGATTACATTTTAAGCCCAGAGCAATGGCAACCTATTCCAGATAGCCTTGAGGCGATTGCCAAGCTCAAACAAGCTGGTTTTCAGGTGACGGTTTGCAGCAATCAGTCAGCATTGGGTCGTGGCATGATAGATCAAACCACATTTGATGCTATTCAAGCGAAAATGATTGCAGCAACTGAAGAAGTAGGTGGCA
>JALSZC010000178.1 GCA_027059605.1 Ghiorsea sp.
CCACCAAGAAAGTATGATGCCAATATTCTGATTATCCCTTGTACTTGTATTTCACAGCGCGTGACCTTATCCTTAAACCAATGGAAAACTCAAAACAAGAACAACTACCCGCAACTTTCAATCCTAACAAGACGACATTAACCCCATATCAGCAAGGTGAACTATCACCTTTAGATATGTGGTATCGTGAACTCAGGCAAATTCCCAAACTCGATAGAGAAGAAGAAGCAAGGCTGACCAAGAAATGGATAGAAGAAAAAGACTTACAAGCAGCGCAAAGCTTATTGCTTGGCAACCTGCATGCTGTTGCAGCGATTGCTCGTGAATATAGGCATTTTGGTCTCCCTGAAATGGATTTAATTCAAGAAGGCACCATTGGTTTGATGAAGGCCATACATCGCTTTGACCCAAGCCGTGGTTTTCGCCTGATGACCTATGCATCTTGGTGGGTACGTGCTGCGATTCATGATTATATTTTGAAATCGTGGAGCATAGTGAAAATGGGTACCAACAAGATGCAGCGCCGTGTTTTTGCTGGTCTTAAAAAAGCCAAACATGCTATCGCTGCGATTGAAGGGCGTTTAGACGAAGAAGTGGCCAATGAGTATGGTATTACCGAACAAGAGTTCCAAAATATTGCCAATTCATTTCTACAACGTGATGTATCCCTAGACTCTGAAAGTGAAGAAGGCGGTTCAACCATGGTGATGGCATTACCCTCGCCAGAGCTTCCTCCTGAGGAACAAGTACTCAATGCAGATTGGGCAAGCCATCAGCAAGGTTTGCTTCACCAAGCCATGCAAGAACTGTCCGACCGCGACCGCCTGATTATTCAACGTCGCCATCTTTCTGAAGAGCCTGATACATTAAAAGATTTGGCTGAAGAACTTGGCATTAGCATTGAACGTGTACGCCAGCTTGAGGCTAGAGCCATGAAAAAACTCAAAGCAAACCTCACATGAAGTTACAACCTAAATCACTCATATTATTAGCACTTACAGCGACAACATTTGTTGGTGGCTATATTTTCTTACGTTATGCATATCAAGTTACAGATACTATTCCTTTTGCTCAGGAAATCGTACTCATTGTGCTAGGAACGGTAGTCACCGTATTAATTACAGCTTTACTACTCAATAAACAAACCGAAGTAGAGATTGAAAAAGAGCAAACCATCAAGTTTCTTGAACTCAAAACCAATACATATGAACAACTGATTCAACGCATTGAAGCTATGGCTTTATCTAATCAAGTTACTGAAGATGATTTAATGCGGCTTCGTTTTATCACCCACCGCTTAGCTATTGTTTCATCACCAGCCGTCTTACAAGAATACCATAAATTCTTATCTGTGCTGGGTGATAGCACGGAAGATGGTGACCTTGGCAATGATTTTGAACATGTATCCACTGCCCTTGCCAAACTTACAGTTGTTATTCGAGCAGATCTTTTGGGTGCTGAAGATGCATTATCTGGTCACTCTCTAGGTGATATCCGCTCTATTATTCTAAAAAACACTGATGAATCGTCTGATTTAAAACTCAAATAAAAAAGAGCAGCTTCATTGCTGCCCTTCTTTATCATCACAAATCCAACTTAAAACATATTCTTGATTGTTTCACTTAAGCGTTCAAACAAGCCTTGTTTGCCTTCTCCTTTCGCAATGCTTTGCTCAATTTCATCCATGCGATTATACAAGTCTTTAAACTTGTCTTTATCGCCATAGCCTAAAGTTTGCGCCCATTCAAGCTGTTTTCTCGCTTCACCAAGTAGCTCTTGTACTACTTTTCTTTGCTTAGAAGTATCAACCTTTTCTTTTGCCACCATTTTTTGTTTCGCTTCCTGCAATGCTGTTTGTGCACGCAATACAGGTAGTGGAATCACATCATCAGTTACCACAACTGTAGATAATACACTTTGTAATGCAGTTTTGGCTGCCGATATATCATCCTTTTGAATCAATGGCACAACAGCTTTAATTGCATCAGGGTATGTTAACAAGGGCAAACTCGTAGTCCGCACAACAAGCTCACTTGCAACATCTTTGAGCAAGTGTCTTGCATCTTGTATCTGATTGTTATTTAAAAGTTTCTTAGCTTTATTGCGAATATCTTTAACACTTTCTTTGCTTCCTACAAAGTCATAAGCAATCATCTTAACATCCACGGGTGCTAAAGCTAAATCAGGATATTGCGCAACCAAAAGCTCTAGCTTGCCAGTAACCAATGCTAGCGTATCCAAAGCCTGCTGTTTCTTCCCTTGTTCCAACTGCTGTAAAGCCGTATTGGTTTTCTCCAATACTGTAACGGCCTCTTTGAGCACCTTTGTTTTATTCATTTGCTCATTTTGTTCCGTCAAACTTTTAGAGTTCTTCGTTGGCTCAGCTTGTGCGGCAGAAGCCCAAGCTCCCACAGAAACAGTAAGCAGTGCTCCTGTAAGTACGGGTATCAAGTATCGTTTTATATTCATCATCTTCTCCTTTTGATGTGGAGGTATCCACAGCTAATCTATAAGAAGATAAAACAACACATTCAACGCTTGAAAATTACATGTAAAATACTGATATATAATAGTTTATAAACAATTTAGCACATATCTTTTCCTTGTCATATGCGTAAATATAATTAGGGATATTTTAAACAAGGAAAACTTATGCCACACAGCATCAACAAAACTGAAAGCGCGCTTCAAGCACTGGAAAAAGACCTGGGTGAGCTTCAAGGTGCGTTACACCAAAACACGATGGATTATCAACGTAATTCAAGCATAGTTCAAGAAGCGGAAATACTGCAAGAGTTCACAGATATTAATATAGAACACTTATATATTATATAAGACATCAAAAAACTGTCCTCTGTAACAGTAAGAGGTTATCGAGGACAGCCCTGTTTAAATATGAATCGCTTTACCATCCGAATCCAATACCGATTCATGAATCATTTCAGACAATGTTGGATGCGGGAACATATGATGCGCTAGCTCCGCTTCTGTGGTTTCTAAAGTACGAGCCAATTGTAATGAAACAATCAATTCTGTGGCTTCTGCGCCGACAATATGCGCACCAAGAAGCTCGCCTGTTTCTGCATCAAAAATCGTTTTAACCATACCGTCTGTTTCCGCTAAACCCATGGCTTTGCCATTGGTGCTATATGCCATACGACCGACTTTAATATCCAAACCTTCTTCTTTGCATTGTTTCTCAGTCTTACCACATGAACCCACTTGTGGCTGACAGTAAGTGCAGCCAGGTACATTGCCATAATCTACAGGGTGGGGTTCTTTCCCAGCAATCGCTTCCACACATACAATGCCTTCGTGCGATGCAACATGTGCCAGTGCAGGTGCACCGACCACATCACCAATAGCATAAATACCTTGATGATCCGTACGATAATAATCATCCACTTCGATTTGATTGCGTTCAATTTTCATGGATGTGTTTTCTGCACCAATATTATCCGTGTTCCCGATAACACCCACAGCAACCAAACAAACATCACCTTCAATGGTTTGTTCCTTATCCTTCACGCTATATGTCACCACAGCTTTACCATCAATATTTTTTGCTGATGACACCATAGCATTGGTCACGATATTGATTTTATTTTTCTTAAATGAACGTGCCACCACTTTTGAAATCTCTTCATCTTCCAACGGCAAGATTTGTGGTGCTGCCTCAATCACAGTCACTTCCGAGCCCATGGCATTGTAGAAATAAGCGAATTCCATACCAATCGCACCCGAACCAATCACTACCAATTTCTTGGGTAGCTTGGTCGGTGCTAGTGCTTGTTTGTAGGTGATAATCACTTCGTTATCCACATCCATACCTGGAAACGACCTTGCTCTTGCGCCTGTGGCTACAATCACATGCTTGGCGGTAACTTGCGAGGATTTACCATCGGCATCTTTCACCATCAACTTGTTATCAGCTTCAAAAGTGGCATAACCTTCGATATGGGTGACTTTGTTTTTCTTGAATAAGAAGCCAATGCCTCCATTCAACTTCGCTGAAATCTTGCGCGAACGCGCTACTGCTTTAACCAAATCAGGTTTGGCTTCAGTAATACCCAAACCAAGTTCATCACCACTGTGTTGAATCACGTTAATAATCTCTGCAGTACGCAACAACGCTTTGGTTGGAATACAACCCCAGTTTAAGCAAATGCCACCCAAATGTGTGGATTCAATACATGCTACTTTCAAACCCAATTGCGCAGCACGAATAGCCGCCACATAACCACCAGGGCCAGCGCCCACCACAACCACATCATATTCTCCATCAGGGTTAAATACGCCTGCTGGCTTAAGGTTTAATTCATGCTCTTCATCACCACCCGATGGTGCAGCGGCAAGAGTTTCCACAACTTCTTGTGGTGTTGCAACAGGTGCAGCTTCCTCTGTAGTTTCTGCAGTAGGTGCTGTAGCCAAACCTTCAGGCTGATAATCCGCAGGTACTTCTTCATCCTCTTCGGCAATCACGGCAATGGCAGCTCCCACAGGCACCGTATCACCTTCTTGGGCAATGATTTTATGCAACACACCCTCATCAATCACTTCCACTTCCATAGTTGCTTTATCGGTTTCCACCTCAAGCATCACTTCGCCTGATTCAAGCGTATCACCTTCTTTTTTTAGCCAACGGGCAATTTTACCCTCAGTCATGGTGGGTGATAATTGGGTCATAAATACATCAATGGGCATGGTTCACCTCTTTATAGGTTCACCACGAAGAACACGAAGAACACGAAGGATTTACCTTAATGATATAGGTGACTTGGTGGTGTTTTATTCAATAATTAAATCAATACACTCGCTGGACATTCAAGATGTTTCTTCAAAGCATTCAAATACTCCGCACCCACAGCACCATCCACAACACGGTGGTCACAAGATAGGGTAAGTGTCATCATTTTCTTCACAACAACGTGTCCATTTTCCGCCACAGCACGCTCTTCAGTGCCACCAACAGCTAAAATCGCACCTTCAGGTGGGTTTACAATCGCTTGGAACTGCTTGATACCATACATGCCCAAGTTTGAAATGGAGAATGTGCCGCCTGTATATTCTTCTGGCTTTAATTCACCAGCACGTGCTTTACTTGCTAGTTCTTTAATTTCATTAGAAATATCCACAATACCTTTTTGCTCAGCAAAACGAACAATCGGGGTAATCAACCCACCTTCAATCGCTACGGCAATCGAGATATGTGCATGTTTATGTTGGTAAGTATGTGAATCCGCCCATGATGCATTGGCTGCAGGCACATCCACCAAAGCTTTGGATACCGCTTTGACGATGAAATCATTAACACTTAATTTAAATGCACCATCAGCAGCTTCATTAAGCTGCGCACGTAAATCCATCAACCTGTCCATAGCCACATCAATGCTTAAATAAAAATGAGGAACCTGCTGCTTGGATTCAGTTAAACGGCGAGCAATCGCTTTACGCATCATACTATTTTCAATCGCATCATATTCATCAGTATGATACGGCATAGGACCAGTCGGTAGCGGACGAATCGCAGTAGGTACAAAGCTTTGTGAACCACCGCCCAAACTAATACCGCGCTTGGCTGCTTTCTCCACATCAGCTTTAATAATACGACCGCGCGGTCCAGTACCCGTAATAGCAGCAAGATTAACACCTTTTTGCTTGGCTAACCTACGTGCTAATGGTGATGCTTTGATTCTTTTATCATTGGCTGCGCGCTCTACGGCGGCTGTATCTACTGGTGCTTGTGTTGCAGCCACTTCACTTGGTGCAGGCACAGGACTTGGTTTTGGCTCTGCTTCTACAGCAGAAGGTGTACCGTGTGTTTCAACAATAGGCTCTTGCCCACTACCTTCGGGCATATAATCCGCAGGCACTTCCTCACCTTCTTCGGCAATCACACCAATGGCTTCACCCACTTTAACCAGTGCCCCTTCTGGAGCAATGATTTTATGTAGAATACCTTCATCAATCACTTCCACTTCCATGGTCGCTTTATCAGTTTCCACTTCAAGCATCACCTCGCCTGATTCAAGCGTATCGCCTTCTTTTTTTAGCCAACGCGCAATTTTACCTTCAGTCATTGTCGGAGATAATTGGGTCATAAAAATATCAATGGGCATGGTTTACCTCTTTAGGGTTTCACCACGAAGAACACGAAGGAAAAACCTTGGTGACTTGGTGGTTTGAATCATTCATCAATCTAATAACTTAGGCTCTATTGCACACAACACGTGCTGCTTCAACAATTTCAGCAACAGATGGCAGTGCATATTGCTCCAAATTCGCTGCATACGGCATCGGCACATCTTTACCCGTCACACGTGCTACTGGCGCATCCAAATCATCAAAGCCTTTTTCCATAATGCGTGCTGAAATCTCAGCACCAATACCCGCAAATCGCCAACCTTCTTCAATCACCACTGCACGGTTGGTTTTGGCTACCGATGCAAGAATGGTTGCTTCATCCAGTGGGCGAATCGTGCGTGGATCCACCACTTCTGCATCAATACCTTGTTTGGCTAGTTCTTCAGCTGCAAGCAATGCGTAACCTGTCATACGTGAATGAGCGACAAGTGTCACATCACTACCTACACGTTTAATATCTGCTTTACCAAGTGGAACGATATATTCCCCTTCTGGCACTTCACCAATATCCCCGTAGTTGATTTCATTTTCAATAAAAATCACCGTGTCGTTATCACGAATGGACGCTGCTAATAAACCTTTAGCATCGGCAGGATTAGATGGCATCACAACTTTTAACCCTGGTATATTAGCATACCAGTTCTCAAAAGCTTGGGAATGCTGTGAGCTTACACGCGCTGCAGCACCTCCAGCACCACGAAATACCATAGGGCAATCATATTGACCGCCAGTCATATATTTCATCTTAGCTGCAGCATTAACAATTTGGTCGGCTGCAAGAATAGCAAAGTTCCAAGTCATAAACTCTATAATCGGACGCAAACCCGCCATGGCAGCACCAACGCCAAGCCCTGCAAAACCCAGCTCAGTAATCGGGGTATCAATCACTCGACGTGGACCAAATTTGTCCAACATACCTTGGGATACTTTATATGCACCATTATATTCAGCGACTTCCTCACCCATAAGAAATACGCGATCATCACGCTCCATTTCTTGGCACATCGCCTGATTTAATGCTTCACGATACGTTATTTTAGACATTATCCCACCTGCCTTGGATATGGATATGCATTGGGAATCTCATCATTAATAACATCATCCCACAACACAGAAAGGTCTGGCTCGGGCTGAGCTTCTGCAGCTTTTGCCACTGCCACGACCTCTTTCTTAATATCTTTATCTTTTTGTTTGAAATCGGCTTCTGTTGCTAAGCCTGCTTCGATCATTTGTTTCTGCAAACGTACGATAGGGTCACGTCCTGAACGCCATTCATCCACTTCATCACGGGTACGATAAGTTGCAGGGTCAGACATGGAATGCCCACGATAACGATAAGTCATCATTTCCACAATCATAGGGCCTTTTCCTGAACGCGCATGCTCTAAGGCTTCTGCCATTTTACGCTCTACTTCAAGCACATCCATACCATCGACTTGGATACCTGGTACTTTAAAAGAAATACCGCGTTTATAGAGATGTGTTTCTGCTGATGCACGGCTCAATGAAGTACCCATGGCATACTGATTGTTTTCAATCACAAACACCACTGGCAACTTCCAAAGGGCAGCCATATTAAATGACTCATACACTGCACCCTGATTCACGCCGCCGTCACCCATAATCGTAATCGAAACACGTTTATCATCGTTATATTTGCTAGCAAAAGCGAAACCCGTACCAATCGGTACTTGCTCACCCACGATACCATTACCACCAGCAAAGTTTTTCTCTTTATCAAACATGTGCATGGAGCCGCCTTTACCGCCCACAATACCACCTGCACGACCAAGAAGCTCTGCCATAATAGCTGTTGGGTCAGAGCCACGAGCAAGGATATGACCATGGTCTCGATAACTGGTCATCATATAATCAGTAGGCTCTGAAGCTTCTTCCATACCTACACACACTGCTTCTTGCCCATTGCACAAGTGGCAAAAGCCACCAATCTTCTTCAAGCCATACATTTGCCCAGCTTTTTCCTCAAAGCGGCGGATATATAGCATCATATCATGCATGGCATGCAAACGCTCAGCGCTATAAAAACGACCTTCTTGCGTAATACCAGCTTGGTTTTCTTCTTGGTTTTTGGTTGTCATAACATCCCCAATCTATTCGCTAGACTGCGAACTATGCCCAACTCTTATCCCTGCGCAACCATAAAAAGACTACAAAGAGCAAAATCAGCCCTAAAAAGCCCTGTTCACATAGGCACTAGAAACCATTGCTTTCACTCATACTTTACCATACATAAAGCTTAATAAGAAAAGGCTAAAGAAAAGACAAAAATTCATGTTAATACGCTCTTCTAAGTTAATGTTTTATACATACAAATCAATATGTTAAATACTTTAAGTTAAGCAGTGTATTACACGCCAAAACAAACACCTTCTTTGTGCAAGACCCCTAAACTTATATAGGGCTAGTTTAGGGCTATAAAAAACATGAATTAAACCTTAAAACAAAGCAACCTATACCAACAAGACAAGCACCTCTGTTTTATTATATGAGTTCAGATACTTGCTGACAGAATCCATCACGCTTTAATGAAAACAGTTTCACCACAGCGCACATGCTCAAACAAATGTATAATATCTGCATTGAGCATACGGATACAACCATGAGACACGGGCAAACCAATTTTATCTTCTTCGTTGGTACCGTGTATATAAATATAGCGTTTTTTTGTATCCACTTTTCCACGCTTGTTCACACCTGTCTGTACACCCGACAACCAAAGAATGCGACTTAATATCCAATCACGCTTACAATGTGCTATTTTTTGTTTAAATGTACCCTTTGGCTCCCTAGATTCAAAATAGGTTTTAATGGGTAAACCATCCCCGATTTTAGCACATATTTCATGCTTACCTAACGGTGTTTTCAGACTGCCTTCCATATTTCCCACACCATTTCTAGCCGTAGAAATAGGATAAACACAAACCACCCCTGTTTTACGGTGATGGTACAACATTTGTTCAGATACAATAATTTTAATCATGGTCTGCCAACACACGTAATGCTAGGGCAGCATTCATTTTCACTTTATGTGCCTTTGAATAAGCATCAAGCAAAACAAGTGCCCGCAATAATGCATCTAAAGTGCGTGGAACATATTGTAACAACACAGGCAATACCGTTTCTTTCATATCCCATTGCATGTTATGCAACACTGAATCCAAAACACGCTTCAAATCTTCATCATTTGTAGGGGCAGACATCTCTACCTTTTCCATCATCAACAAACGACTGCGCAACTCTGGGGGCATATTATGCTCTGCACACCGCCAACTGATTAACAATGCCTTATTCATCTCTTTCGCTCTTTCAATGAGGTGGAATACAGCATAAGCAAATGCAGGAGGCATACTTCCCGAAGGTAAATCCAATATCCAATACGCTTGATGCTCACACTGCTCCAACCATAACTTTAACTGATGCACGGAAGACACGTCACCCTCATCGCAAGCCAACAAGGCAACATGTGGGTTTTCATCTGCCAACGCCTGCAACAAATGGCTTTTACCCGCCACTGACTCTGAGGTTAACCACAATAATCCACCTTGTACAAACCACAATGCAAGTCGCCCTGATGCTTCCTCAACCTGTGGATGACGCACCCAGCTTCCATAATATTTTTTAATCGGAAGCAAAAGTTCCAGCGTTTGCTGTTCACTCACCACTTACTCAACAAGCCAATCATACAAGCTTCCTTCAGGTTGCTTGATTGCCTTCATACCATAAGCAGCAAACCATGATGGTAGCCATGAATCATCACCATCCCGCAAAACCAAACGGTACTCACGACGCTGTTTTTGCAATAATGTTGGCACAATACTTTCCACCACCGCCAGCTTTAACAATGCCTGCTCCAGCATTACCTGTGATGCCAGCTCATGCTCTGCTTCTATGCGTAGCAACACTACATTTGAGACAGCATCAAACTTCATAT
>JALSZC010000179.1 GCA_027059605.1 Ghiorsea sp.
AAATCATGATTGATACAAAACCTTTAGATGGGAAAGTGGTGTTGGTTGCCATTACCAAACATGGGGTAGCACAGGCCAAAGATCTTGCGCCCAAACTGCCGCAAGCGGATATTATTACATCCCAAAAGTTTGGGCATGTGTTTGCTGATGTAAGCAACCAAGTGCATGCTTATGATGCGGGTTTAAAAGCAGAAATCCCCTTGATGTTTAAAAACTACGACCAAATTATTTACTTTGTGTCTTTGGGGGCTGTGGTGCGTTTGATTGCGCCGCATATGGTGTCTAAAGATGAAGACCCCGGTGTGTTGGTGGTGGATGATGCTGGGCAATATGTGATTCCTGTGCTTTCTGGGCATGTGGGTGGCGCGAATGCTTGGGCGGAATATGTGGCAGGTTTATTGGATGCGACACCCGTGTTGACCACGGCATCGGATGTGAGCAAAACTATTCCTGTGGATATTTTAGGGCGCGAACTTGGCTGGAAAGTGGAGTGCCCAAAAATAAATATCACGCGGGTATCAGCGCATGTGGTGAATGAAGAACCGATTGCTTTGGTGGATGAGCGTGAAACACCTTCGCTGGATTGGTGGACACGCGCCAATGACTTACCCAAAACCATTCACTGCTTTGAGAAGTTTGAAGATGTGGATGTGAATCAATTTGCTGCCATTTTATGGGTGACGAATCGAGAATTACCCAATGGCATTTGGGATACATTGCATGAGAAGCTGGTGGTGTACCGCCCGTGAAAGTCATTCTTGGCTTAGGCTGCGATAGAGGAACACCTGAGGAAACGATTCGTACAGCCATCGTGGATGCATTGGCATCTGTTGGTTTAAGTACGGATGATGTTGTTGCCACGGCATCGATTGATAAGAAGTCGGATGAAATAGGCTTATTATCTGTGTGTAAACAATTTGGCTGGGATTGTACATGGTATGCAGCCAGTGAGTTGGCGAAAGTGGATGTGCCTAACCCATCGGAAGTGGTGATGAAATATGTGGGCACACCTTCTGTGGGTGAAGCTGCGGCAATTTTGCGGGCAGGTAGCAACAAAGAAGATTTGATTGTAGAAAAATATAAATACAGAGGACACGACGGTAAAAATGCCACCGTGTCCATAGTGAGAACAACATGAGTAGTGGAAAGATATTATTGGTAGGTTTTGGTCCTGGTGGGCAAGAGCAAATGACATTTCGAGCGCGTGCTGCGATTGAAGAATCCGATGTGGTGATTGGTTATACTACCTATATTCGTTTGGTGGAAGATTTACTGGCGGGTAAAGAAGTCATTAAAAAAGGTATGACTGAAGAGATTGACCGCTGCGTAGAAGCCTATGAAGCTGCCAAACAAGGCAAGACTGTGGCATTGATTTCATCGGGTGATGTGGGCGTGTATGGCATGGCTGGCCCCACGTATGAAGTATTGTTTCAACATGGTTGGACACCTGATTCAGATATTCAAGTGGAAGTAGTCACAGGCGCAACAGCATTGAATGCTTGCGCATCATTGGTGGGCGCACCATTAACTCATGATTTCTGTTCGATTTCATTGTCCGATTTGCTTACACCTTGGACAACCATTCGCAAGCGTATTGATGCAGTGGGTGCAGCGGATTTCGTGATTGGCTTATACAATCCCAAATCGGGCAGACGCACCCAGCAAATTGTGGAAGCGCAGCGCATTTTATTGCAACACCGCGACCCCAAAACACCTGTCGCGATTGTAAAATCGGCATACCGCCGCCGTCAAGATATTCAAATAACCACTTTGGATGAAATGGCAGATAAAGAAATCGGTATGTTGACTACCGTGCTCATTGGAAACTCATCAACCTATATTCAAGAAGGTTTGATGATTACCCCACGAGGTTATGCCAATAAATATGATGATTTAACAGGTGATGCCAAAGATGGCGAAAAGGCAGGGCGCTCACTGACCATGGGCTTGGAAGGCTGGCATGGCTGCGTGCGCCAATGGCTTGAAGATGGCAATCATCAACCATGGGAAAAGATTGCTGCGCATTTCAATGCCCCTGTGGGTGAAATTTTAGAAGCTGTAGCAGGAGCAAGCAATGATGAGCCTGCTGGCGGTTATACCGCTGTGCGTGTAGATGATAATTTAGAACGCATTGTTCAGGCTTTGCCAACATGGGGCAAACTACGCGCAGTGATTCGCTCTCCTGCTGGGGCTGTGACGGAATGTTTGCTTACTGGCGACCAGTTTGAAATGAAAGGGGATTGGCTGAATGTGGTCACGGATACTTTCCATGTGCATGTGAATTGGGCGAATGTGCACCATGCTTACCTTGCTAAGCGCGACGAAAAGTCGTTGGGCGCTCATTTTGTCAATGAAGCAGGAGATATGGTATTCCGCGTGTTGTTGGTAAAAAATGGTGATGATTTTAGCGCAGATGCGCTTGCTGCATTTGAAAAGACTTGGAAGGATTTAGTATGAGTGAAGTGATTAAACCAAAAATGATGGATTATCGCAGGCATATGATTGTTTGTGTGGGGCCACGTTGCACAGATGGTGGCGGGCAAGAGCTTTATGATACCTTGGGTGAGAAGTTCAAGGCT
>JALSZC010000180.1 GCA_027059605.1 Ghiorsea sp.
TATTTCGCGTAGTTGCTCATCAGTTGGGTTTTTCCATGTTGGTGCTGCCATCATCACCTCCCTTCACGCAAGACGATATAGCTTAGTGATATAGGCTTATAATATCAAGGTTTTATACGCTATTTGATAGATTTATCTTGCAAAAACGACCTATTAGGCGTATAAAGAGAAATTAACTTCTTTGTATGATTAGCTTTCCACCTTAGGAGGCATGCTTGTGAAGAATAGTCGGTTGTTCATGTTTCAGCATTTATCCCAACGCATACAAGCATGGGTGACGAATTGGTTGTTACATGAAGAGCCGCGAAGATCACCACCATTGCAAGATTTTTATAAAATGAGTGAATCCTTACAGCTTGCTGATGTGTTGCTGTTTAAGGGTAGGGCGCGAATTAGTCGCGTGATTAGTATTGTAACACAATCCCGTTGGACACATGCAGCCTTGTATATTGGTCGGTGTTCTGATTACCCCAAAGATTCGGAAGTATTAACTTTAATACGTCAGCATTTTGATGGCGATGATGATGCGCAATTGGTTTTGGAAAGTTTATTGGGGCAAGGCACAGTGATTACACCCTTGGCTATGTATGAAAACGATAGTATCCGTTTGTGTAGACCGCGAGGCTTACTGGAAAAAGATGCCTTGAAAGTTGTGCAACATGCTGTGCAACAAGTGGGTCGCGAATATGATATTCGCCAGCTTTTTGATTTGGCTAGGTTTATGTATCCCTATACTTTTTTACCAAGGCGTTGGAAATCTTCACTGTTTACTTATAAAGCAGGTGCCGCTACCAAGGCAGTGTGTTCAACAGTGTTGGTTGAAGCATTTATGTCGGTGAAGTTTCCAGTGATTCCTGTGATTCATGAAAAAGGTGATCAAGTTTCTGTGCATAAACGTAATCCGCGTTTATATACACCCCGCGACTTCGATTATTCGCCATATTTTGATATTATTAAGTTCCCGTATTTAAATTATGATAAAACCTTCTGGGGGTTGGTCACCAAGGGTGGTTATCGGGATTTACCATGGGATGAAGATGAAGCTTTTTATTGTAATTGTGGTGAGGACTGTTTTGTAGAGGAAGCTGAAGCTAAAGAGGTAAGCCAAGGAGAAAAAGTATGATGTACATGGTTTTGATTGGTCTTGCAGTATTATTGTTTGTTTCACCTGTTCGCCGTTTGTTGTTGATTCGCCCATTTATGGGGCTGATGAAAAAAGCCATGCCTTCGATTTCTGAAACTGAGCAAGCTGCGATTGATGCGGGTACGGTGTGGTGGGAAAAAAGTTTATTTCGCGGCAAACCTGACTGGCATGCCTTATCTACGGTAAAGCCTGCACAACTTACTGAAGAAGAACAGTCTTTTTTGGATAACCAAGTCGAAACCTTGTGTGCCATGATTGATGATTGGCAAGTCTATCAAGATGCTGATTTACCCCAAGAAGTTTGGGATTATATGAAAAAAGAAAAATTTTTCGGCATGGGTATTCCCAAAGCTTTTGGTGGTTTGGAGTTTTCACCTACCATGCATTCGGAAGTGATTCAAAAAATATCCAGCCGAAGCGTGGTCGGTGCAGTTACTGTGATGGTGCCCAACTCATTGGGCCCTGCGGAGTTGTTGCTTCACTACGGTACAGATGCACAAAAAAAACAATATTTAAGCAAGCTTGCAGTGGGTGAAGAAGTACCTTGTTTTGCACTCACAGCGCCTGATGCAGGCAGTGATGCAGGTGGAATGATTGATACAGGCATTGTTGAGAAAGGCATATTTGAGGGTGAAGAAGTTTTGGGTATTCGTTTACATTGGGATAAGCGTTATATCACGCTTGCGCCCGTGGCGACATTGATTGGTTTAGCTTTTAAATTGTATGACCCCAACCATTTATTGGGGGAACAAGAAGATATTGGTATCACCGTTGCGCTGATTCCAAGAGATACGCAAGGCATTACCATTGGTCAACGGCATAATCCGCTATACACACCATTTCAAAATGGACCAATACAAGGCAAAGATGTGTTTATCCCCATGGATTTTGTGGTGGGTGGGCAAGATTATGTGGGGCAAGGTTGGCGTATGCTGATGGAAAGCTTGGCGGCAGGTCGGGCGATTTCATTGCCTGCGCTTAGTTGTGGTACGGGAAAAATGGCATGTGCAGTGAGCACGGCTTATGTCAAAGTCCGTGAGCAGTTTGGCATATCTATTGGTCGTTTTGAGGGTGTATCAGAACGGGTGGCGAGCATTGTTTTAGCTACATATACAGTGAATGCAGTTCGGCGTTTAACGGTTCGCGCTGTGGATTTGGGTGAAAAACCTTCGGTACTTTCGGCAGTTGCCAAATACAACACCACTGAAACCATGCGTAAAGCTGTGAATGCTGCGATGGATGTGGTGGGTGGTAAAGGCATTATTGTCGGTAAAAAGAATATATTGGCGCATGTGTATATGGCAATTCCTGTGGGTATCACTGTGGAAGGCGCAAATATTTTAACCCGAAGCATGATTACTTTTGGGCAAGGTGCGATTCGTTGCAACCCTTATGTGTTGCAAGAAGTGAAAGCTTTGCA
>JALSZC010000181.1 GCA_027059605.1 Ghiorsea sp.
CGGTAATTGGATGTTTTGCGAGCTGGTGCGCGTACGATTAAACCACGCACTGAAATTTTATCAGACTCTTCATCCACTTCATTCACACCAACATTACCGATGTGTGGGTAGGTGAACGTGATGATTTGTTCAGTATAAGACGGGTCAGTCAAGATTTCTTGGTAGCCAGTCATCGATGTATTAAAGCATACTTCTCCGACTGTGTTTCCTGTAGAGCCAAAGGCTATACCATGAAAAATACGACCATCTGCCAGTGCTAAAAATGCAGGGGTTGGCGTAGCTGTAGTATGACTCATGAGGTACCTCTTTAGTGGGAATGGTAAAGAACGACGCAACTCTATGGTTTTGCTTCTAGGCTGTCGATTGTTGTTTTTTATTCAGGTACCATTTTGCTAAATGATTAAATTACAGGCTCATAGTGATTATTATTTAGGCATATAAAGAGAGGGTTATGATTAGTTTTGTTTGTTTTACATCATTTTTATGGGTGGCATTGGTGTTGCTTTATGTTCGTAGCAAATAGCGTTAAGCCAAAAGGCTGACGAAAAAATGGAGAATGACAAATGACAATGAAATTAAAAAATTATGCAATGGCACTAGTGGTTGGTGCTGGTTTGATGGGTGTAAATGCACCTGCTCAAGCAACTGATTTAGAAATTGGTGCAGATATTGGCGTATATAGTGAATATGTATGGCGTGGTACTGCATATAGTGCCGGTGCTCCAGCAGTACAAGGTGACTTCGCAACAAGCTTTAATGATAACCTATCTGCAAATGTTTGGTTTTCAAATGTGATTGGTGCAGGTGCTCCCGCTTCAGTTCCAGCAACTGAGTTTGATTATACATTGGACTACTCTGGCGAAATTGATGATATTGGCTACTCAGTTGGTGTTATCGCCTACCGTTTCTTAAATGCAAGCCCTGATAATACATTGGAAGTTTATGCGGGTGTCTCAATGGATATGTTAAGCGCAACACTGTATTATGATACGGATTTGTACAAAAAAGACATGTATTTGGAAGTAAGCGCTGAAATGGAATTGGCTGGCTTCTCAACTTCTGCAACGATTGGCTATGTTATGCCTGATGTTGGTACCAGTGAAGTATCAGTTATTACTTTGACTGCTGGTAAAGACTTTGAAATGGGTGATGTAACAGTAAGCCCATCATTTGCCTATAACATTGCTTCTGGTCCAAATGCTGCAGTAACAAATGCTGCGGGTTATGTGACTTCTGGCGGCGACAAAATGGTTGCTGGCGTAAACTTCGCATACTAAGTGATGCAAGGTGCAGCTTGAATACTGCACCTTTTTATTTTTGAACGTATAAAGGGAGAGAGCAATGAAGAAAGTTACTGCTGTCATCAAGCCATTTAAACTTGATGACGTAAAAGATGCATTGATTGAGCTTGGCGTTTCAGGCATGAGTGTAAGCGAAATTCGCGGGCACGGTCGCCAAAAAGGACATACAGAGCTTTATCGTGGTGCAGAGTACAATGTGGATTTTGTGCCAAAAACTGAAATTTCAACCGTAGTTACAGCAGACGAAGTCGATGCTGTGATTGAAGCAATCATTAAAGCTGCAAGCAGCGGAAAAATTGGCGATGGTAAAATCTTTGTCACAGATGTGGAACGTGTGATTCGTATCCGTACTGGCGAAGAAAATGCCGACGCATTGAATTAAGGGAGATTTAAACAATGGAACAGTTATCAGGGGATATTCTCCAAACTAAATACGCACTCGACACCTTTTACTTCTTGGTGATGGGTGCTTTTGTAATGTGGATGGCAGCTGGCTTCTCAATGCTTGAGGCTGGTCTTGTTCGTTCAAAGAATACAGCAGAAATTTTGACTAAAAATATCGTGCTTTATTCAATCGCTTGTATTATGTACATGGTTGTGGGTTATAATATCATGTACACCAACGCTGGTGATATTTTCCCATCAGCATTATCATTTGGTCTTGGTGGCGCAGTCGCTGATGATGCAGGTGCAGCAGTAGCTGTATTGGCGGGTGGTGAAGATGCACCATATTATTCAATGTTATCTGACTTTTTCTTCCAAGTGGTGTTCGTTGCAACTGCAATGTCTATCGTATCGGGTGCTGTTGCTGAGCGTATGAAGCTTTGGGCTTTCTTCGTATTTGCAATTATCTTTACTGGATTCATTTACCCGCTTCAAGGTATGTGGAAATGGGGTGGTGGTTTCCTCGATGCAGCAGGGTTTAGTGATTTTGCTGGTTCTGGTGTGGTTCACATGGCAGGTGCTTCTGCGGCATTAGCAGCGGTTATTTTGCTTGGTGCACGTAAAGGGAAATACAATAAAGATGGTTCTGTAAACGCAATCCCAGGTGCAAATCTTCCTATGGCAACGTTGGGTACATTTATTCTTTGGCTGGGTTGGTTTGGTTTTAATGGCGGTTCAGAGCTTAAAGTATCTGATGTGGCTGAAGCCAATGCAACAGCTATGGTGTTTGTGAATACAAACATGGCTGCTGCTGGTGGTGTGGTTGCAGGGCTTGTATTTGCAAGACTGTGGTTTGGTAAAGCAGACTTAACTATGGCACTTAATGGTGCATTGGCAGGTCTAGTAGCGATTACAGCAGAGCCGCTTACACCATCACCAGAAATGGCAACATTGATTGGTGCGATTGGTGGCTTGATTGTGGTTCCTTCTATCGTGTTTATGGACAGAATATTTAAAATTGATGATCCAGTGGGTGCAATCTCTGTACATGGTGTTGTCGGTATCTGGGGCTTATTAGCAGTACCTATGACCAATAATGATGCAACACTTGGCGCACAATTGATGGGTATTGGTACAATTTTTGTATTCGTCTTTGTTTCAAGTTTTGTGATTTGGATTGCGATTAAAGCCATTATGGGCATTCGTGTTTCTGAAGAAGAAGAGTTTGAAGGCCTTGATGTTGGTGAGTGTGGATTGGAAGCATATCCAGAATTTGGCAGCAGCAAGTAGGTTTACACAGTTTGTGTTACCTGAGGTTTTATTTATAAAATAACAAATTTGTTTTGTTACCATTCTATTTGCATGAATCGGTAAGGCTTTGGGTAATACAGAGGGCAGGTGAGAAATCACCTGCCTTTTTTTGTGCACTTGGCAGTGTGGTTTTGCATTAAAAAAAATTCATGGTTATGTTTTGCCCTATGCAAATAGAATAAAATGTGTTTCAACACATTTGGAGGGTATATGAAACAAATAACAGCCATCATCAAGCCATTTAAGCTTGATGATGTAAAAGACGCACTTTTAGAAGTGGGTGTCAGCGGTTTGAGCGTGAGTGAAATACGTGGTCATGGACGGCAAAAAGGGCATACTGAACTTTACCGTGGTGCTGAATATGTGGTGGACTTTGTACCAAAAACCAGTGTTTCTACCGTAGTCAACGAAGAACAAGTCGATGTGGTGATTGAAGCCATTGTAAGGGCTGCAAGCACTGGTAAAATTGGTGATGGCAAAATTTTTGTAACCAATGTTGAGCGTGTTATTCGTATCCGTACCGGCGAAGAAGATGCCGATGCGTTGAGTTAAGGAAGGCTATCATGGATGTGTTTTTCTTAACAGTTGGGGCAGCTATGGTGCTGGCCATGCATGCAGGCTTTGCCTTTTTAGAAGTAGGAACAGTGCGTAAAAAGAATCAGGTGAATGCTTTGGTTCGGGTTATTACGGATTTTGGTTTTTCTACCATTTCCTATTTATTTATTGGGTTTTATGTGGCTTATGGCATTACTTTTTATGCGCCAGTAGGTGATCTTGAAGTAATGGAAGGCGGCACCAATGGCTATAAAATGGTTCACTTTTTCTTTTTATTAACCTTTGCTGCGGCCATTCCTGCGATTATCTCAGGTGGCATTACAGAAAGGGTTAGGTTTTGGCCCAATGCATTGGCAACCGTGCTTTTGGTTGGTCTTATTTATCCTTTTTATGAAGGTATGATTTGGAATGGAAACTATGGTTTTCAAGATTGGTTAGAAGCAAGTTTCGGTGCGCCATTTCATGATTTTGCAGGCTCAGTCGTAGTACATGCCATGGGTGGTTTCTTGGCTTTGGGTGCAGTAATAACTTTGGGTGCAAGGCTTGGACGTTATACAGAAGATGGGCGAGTCAATGCTATATTACCATCGAATATACCCTTTCTTGCATTGGGCTCTTGGGTGTTATGTGTGGGCTGGTTTGGTTTTAATGTGATGAGTGCGGGCACTGCTGATGGTGCATCGGGTTTAGTGGCAATGAACTCTTTATTGGCCATGGTAGGCGGGCTATTGGCGGCATTGGTTGTTGGCGAAAATGACCCAGGTTTTGTACACAATGGTGCTTTGGCTGGGCTGGTCGCAGTATGTGCGGGTTCAGACATTATGCACCCTATGGGTTCGTTGTTTGTGGGCGTGGTTGCTGGTGCTTTGTTTGTGTATGGTTTTGAACTTTTGCAGAATAAGTTGAAAATTGATGATGTGCTGGGTGTAATTCCTTTGCATGGCGTGTGTGGTGCATGGGGTGGTGTTGCAGCAGGCATTTTTGGTTCAACGGATTTGGGTGGTGCAGGAGGTGTTACCTTTATGGCACAATTGGTTGGTACACTTACAGGGTTAACAATTGCGATTGCAGGTGGATTCTTGGTATATTCTATTATTAAAGCAACGCTTGGTATCCGTTTATCAGAAGAGGATGAACATATGGGTGCAGACTTGGCTGTCCATCAAATTAGTGCAAATCCTGAAGAGGATATGTCACACTAAATTGTTGATATTTATAGTTAGATGAAAAAGGCTGCTTTATGTAGCTTTTTTTGTTGTGCTTGCTGTATATCACTTATTTAGGGCTGTTGTTGGTAATGTAAGTGTGGCCAAGTTTTATGAAGCTTAAATGACTTATCCTGCCAATTGAAGTGACCTGTGATATTGGCATCAGCATCAATAGTGATGCGACCACTGCCTTTTATCTTGTGCTTAGTGATGTTTAATGCTGCGCTAAATTGTTCTCGTTTACGCATGGATAATGCTAACTTATCTGCTTGAATATTTTTGTTGTTTAATAACCACTTGGCATTATAGACCATGACATCGCCATCACTTTGCCAGCTATTGAGTTTACCCTGTGGGTCGAAATAGGCATCAAGGTTTAAGGTTGCGTACATACTACCTTCAAGATAACCATCAAATTGTTTTTGCAGCCATTGCCAGTTGTTCAGGCGAATACCACCAGCTTGAACCATACTTGAGATGTGTAGCTGATTATTTTGGGTAGAGATGCTAAGTTTTTTTGCGCGCAAATTCCCTTGGTAGAAGTGCGACTTAAACTTCTTCAACATGAATTGATGCTCGTTAAGTTTATAACTTGCTACGACTTGATTTAACCTACCAAAGGGCAGGGTAAGTTTTTGAGCAGTGAAACGTCCTTTGGTTGTGAGTGGTAGTTGCAGCAGCCTTGTTAGACCAGTGCTGTCTAAGGATTCAGCATGAATATTTACGCTAGCTTGTTGATTGGTGGTGAATTGCACTTGGTTTTTGCCAAACGCCCACGACAACTGGGATATTTTCCAGTGTTTATCTGTATAGTTGATGTTTCCTGTTAGATGATGACTTTTTGCACCCAAGTCATGGAGCTGAAGTTGAGCATGAAGCAATTGTTGTTGTTTTAAATCTATATTTATGCTGCCAATGATATTGCCATGCCAATATTGTAAAGGCTGCCCCATTGTTACGCTTTGGTTATTAAGCTGGTTAAAGTCTACCGCCATGTCTTGTAAGGATAACATGCCTGACTTAAAAGTGATATTGGCATAGCTATCTGCCAATTGAATGGAAGATTGTAGAAAACTCGGCTGTATTTCATCGCCTTTCCATATGATGTCGCCTTGTAAGGTGAGGGGGATATTTTTAGGTTTTTTGTAACCTAACCAAGAAAATGAACTTTGACTGGCATCAAGGTCAAAGTTTATAGAATGGTCTTGTTCTGCGGTACGGCTGATAACAAAGTGACCCGTTAATACACCATCACCGCTAATATTTTGCGTGTGTGTTTGCTGATCAAGTATGATTTGGCTTAAAGGCAGCCATAGAGAGCTATGTTGTAGTTGTAAGGGAACTTTCCAATAATCAGGTTGCAGTGTTGCTGAGGTGATATTGATGCTTGCATCTTTGTTGTCTGTTGTGGATATGGTCGCAGACCTAAGGTGCCAATGTGCCTTGTTGGAGAAGCTGAGATCTTCAAATACAAACGTACCTGCATCAATATGAACTTCTTTTTGCTGGGGCAATGGTGTTGATAAGCTGTAGTTTATCTTTTGCCAAGAGAATTGACCTTGGCTACTAAAGTTATCTGCATTCCAGTTCGTTTGGATAAGCATATTTTTTAGGCTATTGTTTTGTATGAAGTGTTTATATTTAGTATTGTTGAAAAGATTGGCAATAGGTTCTAAGTTTAATGATGTACTTTGGCTGTTGATTTGGCATGTATTCCAAGTATCACAAGAACCTGAAATTTGCACATTTCCCGCATCTTTGATTTTAAGCACCATGTCATTAATGACAAAAAGCTTAGCCCCACTTGCTTTGAGTTTACCACGTAGTTCCAGATAGTTTCGTTTGTCTTTTTGTAGGGCAAGGTGTCCAAATGTTTGCCATGGCTTGTCTTGATACATATGCGCTGTAATAGAGCCTGTTAATGTTTCCAAAGTTGTATCGTGAGAGATAAAAGAAAGAGGAATATCAATCAATTTGATGCGGGAAAACCCACGGGTAATTTTTCCATGTCTAAGGTGTAGGTAGCCATGTGCATCAATGCGACCATCACCAATATGTGCGCGTAGTTCAGCGCGAGGATTTTTATTTTTACCAATATCACGAATGTCTAAATCGGTTTGTTCAAGGGTAATATGTTGCTGTTCAAAATGAATTTCACTTTGAGAAATATCAATGCGTTTTAATTTCAGTTTTTCCGTTTCAATGAAATTTAACCATGACTCTTTTTCAGTTTGCAACACATTGATTTCAGCAAAACGAATATAAAGGGCTTGTGGCAAAGCTTTACCTGTCAGTAGAGCTGCCAAGTTTAAATCAATAGATATTTGTTCAGCATGCAAAGTAAAGGCTTGGGTTTGGATGTTTACATTATTTAAGCGGATAGAACCCATATACATAGGACTAAGACTTAAGCCTTTTGCATGCAGTACAACACCTGTTTGTGCTAACTGTGTTTTTATCGTTTGGTAAATTTTAGTCTTATCAATATTGCCAATGATTAGTGTTAAGGCAAAGGCAGCCACCACGCTGGCAAAAATCCACCGACGTGATGACTCCTTCATCTATTTAACCCAAAAGTGCTTTGAGGCGTTGGTTCACCATGGCTGGGTTGGCTTTGCCTTTGGATGCTTTCATCACTTGACCAACAAAGAAGCCGAATAACCTATCTTGCCCGCCTTTATAAGCCTCTACTTGCTCAGGGTTGGCATCCAAGACTTCTTGAATCATAGCATCAATAGCACCCGTATCAGAGACTTGTTTTAAGCCTTTTTCATCAATGATGGTATCCACATCTTTACCTGATTCCATCATGGCATCAAGTACATCTTTGGCGATTTTCCCTGAAATCGTATTGTCTGCAATTCTATCTAACAATGATGCTAGTGCTTGTGCAGAAATAGGTGATTCAGTGATGTCTTTACCCAGTTCTTTTAAGCGACCAAGTAGCTCATTGGCAAGCCAGTTGGCACATTGTTTAGGATTGGCAGGGTGCGCTGCTACCAAAGCTTCATACCACTGGGCAAGTGCTTGGGTTTGGGTGAGTACATCGGCATCATAAGCCGATAAACCAAATTCAGCTTCAAAACGTTTACGCAACTGATTTGGCAGCTCTGGCATACCCGCTTTAATCGCATCCACTTCTTCTTGGGTGACGCGCAAAGGTGGCAAATCAGGTTCTGGGAAGTAGCGGTAATCATGCGCTTCTTCTTTGCTGCGCATAGAACGGGATTCATTTTTAACCGAATCCCAAAGTCTAGATTCTTGTTTAACTTCACCGCCATCTTCAATAATTTCGATTTGACGCAACACTTCAAACTCAATGGCTTGTTTGATAAAGCGGAAGCTGTTCATGTTTTTCATTTCTGTGCGTGTGCCAAAGGGTTCACCTGGGCGACGAACCGATACATTGGCATCACAACGGAACTGACCTTTTTCCATATCCGCATCTGAAACGCCAAGGAATTTGATGATTTGATGAAGTTGTTTCAAATAAGCAATCGCTTCATCAGCAGAGCGCATATCAGGCTCGGATACAATTTCCATCAAAGGAATACCAGAGCGGTTCAAGTCGATATGTGATACCGCATCCAAACCCTCATGCATGGATTTGCCTGCATCTTCTTCCATGTGAATACGGGTCACACCAAGACGTTTTTCACCATCTTTTGTAGGAATATCAATATAACCACCTTCCACGATAGGTACGGCAAATTGTGAAATTTGGTAGCCTTTGGGAAGGTCAGGATAAAAATAGTTTTTACGATCAAACTTGGATTCAAGGTTGATATTTGCGTTGATAGCAAGACCCGTTAAAATCGTTTTACGAGCGGCTTCATCATTAAGCACAGGTAATTGCCCTGGCATACCCAAACATACAGGGCAGGTTTGTGAGTTTGGCTCTGCACCAAATTCAGTAGAACAGCCACAAAACGCCTTGGTTTTGGTATTGATTTGGCAATGAACTTCTAATCCGATAACGACTTCCCAGCTCATGCTGCACCTCCAAATTTTGCTGGCGACTTGGTATGCCAATCCGTTGCGTTTTCATAAGCTGACGCAGCAGCCAAAATTTTGTCTTCTTGCCAAGCTGGGGCAATCCATTGCAAGCCAACGGGTAAATCTTGGGCGAAGCCACACGGTTGCGACAAACCCGGTAACCCAGCCAAGTTCACAGCAATGGTGAAAATATCAGATAAATACATGGTGAGTGGGTCTTCTGTTTTTTCACCCGATTTAAAAGCAGGGACAGGGCTAGTGGGTGTCGCAATCACATCCACTTGCTCAAAGGCTTGCTTAAAGTCTTGGCTAATCAATGTGCGCACTTGTTGCGCTTTAAGATAATAAGCATCGTAATAACCTGATGAAAGGGCGAATGTGCCTGTGAGGATACGACGCTTCACTTCAGAACCAAAACCTTCATCACGAGAGCGAGCATACATATCTTCTAAATCTTCGGGGTTGTCACACCTATGACCAAACCTAACTGCATCATAACGCGATAAATTGGTAGATGCTTCGGATGGGGCAACCACATAATAAGCAGCCACGGCATATTCGGTGTGCGGTAGTGAAATATCAACAATTTCAGCACCCATGTCTGCGCATTTTTGCAATGCAGCTTCCACTTGGGTGCGTACTTCTTCATCTATGCCATCAATAAAATATTCTTTGGGTTTACCAATGCGTAAACCTTTCATGTCTTTGGCTTCACAAGCTTTTAACCAATCAAAATTAGGTGCATCAGCAACAGATGTTGCATCACCTGCATCATGGCCAGACATAATGGATGTGAGCAATGCTGCATCTTTAACAGTACGTGTCATAGGACCAGCTTGGTCAAGTGATGAAGCAAAAGCAATAATTCCACGGCGAGAAACACGCCCGTAAGTTGGCTTTAAACCCACCAAACCTGTGAGGGCAGCAGGCTGGCGAATGGAGCCGCCTGTATCTGTGCCTAGTGCAGCAGGGGTTAAACCTGCAGCAACAGCAACAGCCGAGCCGCCTGATGAACCACCGGGGATACAATCCGTGTTCCAAGGATTTTTGCAGCCGCCAAATGCAGATGTTTCATTGGATGAACCCATGGCAAATTCATCCATATTGGTTTTGCCCACCAATACAGCACCAGCTTCCCTCAGGCGAGTAATGACATGGGCATCATAAGGTGCTTCAAAGCCTTCTAAAATTTTAGAGCAGCAAGTGGTTGGTCCATGTTGGGTGCAAAAAATATCTTTGA
>JALSZC010000182.1:0-3497 GCA_027059605.1 Ghiorsea sp.
CAATATCTGATGGGGATAAGCTTGCCGATACGCCAAGGTTGGTCAGCATAGTGCGCTGGGCATCAGGGGTGATTAAAACCACGCAAGTACCTGTGGTTTCGTTGCTGGCTTTTGCACCAAAATGAATCCCTAAGTCTTGCAGTTCTGTAGCATATTGTAGCCCGAAGTTATCCGAACCTGTTTTGCCGCAATAAGCCACTTTACCACCCATATCAGCAATGCCCACAATGGTATTGGCAGCCGAACCACCTGAGCAAGTGTTGATCTTGTGCTCATGCAATGCATCAAGGATTTTTTGCTGATCTTCTTCGCTGGTTAAGGTCATGATGCCTTTTTCAATGCCATTGGCTTCTAAAAAAGCATCATCGCATTGTACTTGTAAATCCATAATAGCGTTGCCTACACCGTAAACATTTAAACTCATCTTGTTATCCTTTTGTTGCTTTGTTTTAATATTATTGCCCTGCAATGGTCATGTCTGAAATGGCTATAGATGGCACAGCCGTGCTGCCCAACCATGTCATATCATTACCCAAATGCGAAATGTTTTGAAACATATCTTTAAGGTTGCCTGCAATGGTCACTTCTTGCACAGGCTGGGTTATTTTACCATTTTCAATAAGAAAACCTGCAGCACCTCGAGAATAATCGCCCGTCACCCCATTGATGCCAAAGCCCATCAGCTCGGTCACCAAGAAACCATGTTGAATATCATGAAAAATATCTTCTTGGCTCATATCACCCACATGAAGAATAATATTAGATGTGCCAATACCCATATCACCTGTTAATCCACGGCTAGCATTGCCTGTTTCTGCAATGTTTAAACGTTTGGCGGCATATCTATCGGTTAAAAAGCCAGTAAGCTTACCTTCTTCGATAAGGTTACGTTGTTGGCATATTGTACCCTCACCATCAAATAAACGGTTTGCCATACCGTGTTCATGGTCTGGATTCTCTTCGATGCGAACAAATGACGGGAATAAGTGCTCACCCACTGCATCAGCTAAAAACGTTTGTTTTTGTAATACAGCACGCCCGTTGATGGCGGATATAAGATGGCGCACAAGGGATGTGGCAATGCGTGGCTCAAAAATGACAGGGCAAGTGCGGCTGGATACCACTTTGCTGCCCAGACGTGATACAGCACGGCGAGCGGCTTCTTCACCAATGTTTTGCGGTGAACGTAAATCCGCAGCATCAAAGGCAGAGTGCCAAGCGTAGTCACGTTGCATATTTTCATCTTTGCCTGCAATGACAGATACCGACAATGAGGATGAAGATCTTTGATTTTTCGCCACAAAACCATCGCTACATGCATACACTTTTTCATCATCACCAAACCCAGCCGTTGCGCCTTCACTGTTTTGAATCTTGCTATCAAAACCAAGGGCGGCTTCCTCACATTGTAAGGCGGCAGCTTTGGCAGCCTCGGTATCCCAACCATGATGAATATGCGGGTGTGTTTCTTGCCATGCTGCCAAATCATCTGCGCTAGGGTGGTTTGCACCGATTGGCGCTACAACATCAGGGTCGGGCTCAGAAATCTTTGCCATAGCCACCACTTGTTGTGCCAAAGCTTTGAGACCACTGTCAGATAAATCCGATGAGCTGGCAGAAGCAAATGCCAGACCTTTGGCTGTGTCCACAAAACCTCTTAAGCCAATGCCTTGGGCATGTTCAGCTTCAATGCTTTCGACTTTGCCATGGCGCACTTGTATGGATTCACCTGTGCTGTTCACTGCCACGGCATCAGCATGTTTTGCACCTGCTTGTTGGATATAGTCTAAGAGTTGCGCTGCTTTTTCATGGAGGCTCATATCATGGGGTACCTTTCAGATTTGTTTGTTGGTGTGGGGAACACTAGCACTGAAGAAAGGTTGTTGCATATAGGTATAAGCCACCCCATCACGTATGATAAACTCATATGCGATGGGTATGGCAACGATATTACAGGTAAGTTATTTTAACGGTTAGGCTCCCAGCTTACAGCATAGCCAACATAGCCCATGCGGTAGCCTACCGTGATTTTGTCTAGGAATGTGTAAGGGTCAGTGCCATTAACTGTCCATGCCCGATCAAAAGTGGTTGCACTGGTTATCAAGCCAGAACCAGAAGCAGGGCGAATGAGATCAGTCGCTGTGGCTGCCCGACTTGAAAGTTCCATATGCGAATCAACAACAAGTGTATTTACATCAGCAGGGTTTACCAGCGTATAAGTACCAGAAGCTGAGTCATAGGCAAACCAGCGAACTTCAATGCTTGTAATATTGCTTCCTGCTGCGTCTGTAACAATTTTGGGTGCGGGAAGAAATACAAGAGGGTTGCCATAGGTATCAACAGGGCTTGCGGTTTCAAAATCGAAAATACCGATTTGCTGCCCTTGATATTTCATGCGCCACCAGCCTGCTGGCGGGTTGCCTTTTAGCAAATAGCCAACAGGCACACCAGCAGAAACCACTCCTCTAGCCTCAATGGATATACCTATTTCTCCAGCATTATCAAAACAGTATGTACCACCTTGATCGGTCATATTGGTTGATGAGTTGAAAGGAGCAGTTGGGGTGATGGTGCTAAGGAGTGCTGGTGGTTGCGCTGTACCTGCATATTGATTCACCATATCAACAGGTGTTGGTGGTATGACCTGTAGCGCATCAGTGACTTTGCAAATATTGTTGTAGTTTAAGGTGTTGGCTGGAGGGGTGAAATAAAGGCGATAGCCATCGTAGCTGTAATTGGCAGGGTTTGCTTCGGTATTGGCTAGTGCCGCGGGCAAAGAGCCTCCATCCCAGTCAAATTGAACAGATGATTCAAAACGGCTACCATTATAGTTTAAGTAGCTATTGATTACTGCTTTGTAACCATCATCAAACTTGGCCATGGCAAGCAAACTTGATAAGGGCAGGTCAAAGGAAGGAGCCATTGAAGACATATTATTGCTGGATTGCGCCTCTTGTGTACCAGGGCTGTTATTTAAATCACCTAAATCAAGGTTGTTATTGGTTATACTAGCATGGGATACGGGAATCGACACCATACTATCTACTTGAGAGGCTGTCATAGTGACATAAGCTGTAATCTTATTTTCGGGTAGGGTTGCTTTGGAGTCAGTTAACAAAAGTAACCAATCATAATCAGTGCTTAAGGCCAAGGAAAAACTCCCACTTTGATCAACAGCAGCTTCAACAATGCTTTCTGGCACGGCTTGTTTGGTATCCGTAAGTAAAGGAATTGCAACCACTTGATCCACTTGCCCTGATGAACTGATTGCGTACAGCTGTGGGAACAAATAATCCATGATACTGTTTCTGGCGGTAATGGTATAGCCAGATACAACCACACCATAAAGAGATATGCTTGATTGTGATTGTGACGTGTTCGTTGAGTCTTGGTTGGAGCATGCTCCAAATGTAGTGAGCAATATAAGCATCATAAGTTTTTTCATGGTTGCACCCTCCATAACTAAAAATATAATGCCTTGTTTTTAATATATTATG
>JALSZC010000182.1:3597-9970 GCA_027059605.1 Ghiorsea sp.
TCATCAATCCAATCGCCGCCACTATCCGCATACACGCTGGTTGCCGATAAATAACCTGCCCATTGTAATGAAGGTAGCTTTTTGACCAATGGCTGAACCCATGTCGATTGGCTTTCAAAAGGTTTGCGCTGCTCATCATAACTTAGAGGAATTGAGTCTAAAACTGCATCACAATCGGCTAACCATTTGGCATCCAAAAGAGAAGGGTTATCATTAACCACAACATCAAAACCTTGTTGCAGAAGCTTGCCAGCGGCTTCTTGATTACGCACCGTGGCTTTAATTTTCATGCCTTGTACGACACATGCAGCAGCTAATTTGTTACCCACATAGCCGCAACCGAGAATCAATAAAGTTTTGATGGGTTTGTCCATTGGTCTCCCTCTTGCTTAGTCTCTAAATTGAAACTATCTTGCGCCCCCTGTGGTATTCCACAGTAAGCGGGCTTATGGCGCAACTGGTTAGCGCTACCGGCTCATAACCGGTTGGTTCTAGGTTCGAGTCCTAGTAAGCCCACCATATTATAACAATGTGGCATATCATGACCAAGGCGAGGTGTTTGACAATGAGCAGTGTAAACCCTGAAGAATTGAAGCGATTGGTATGTGAGCATATTGAAGATGCAGACGTTGAAGTCGTGTGTTATTCTGGTGATGACCACTTTGAAATGACAGTGGTATCTGCATCATTTGCAGGTAAACCACGCATTGCCCGCCACAAAATGGTCTATGCCGCATTGGGTGACAATATGCGCGAAGCAGTCCATGCTTTAGCATTGAAAACAAAAACGCCTGAGGAGGCAGCAGCATGAGTGATTCGATTCAGGAACAAATTGCAGAAGTCATTAAAAATAACGACATTCTTTTGTTTATGAAAGGCACGCCACAAATGCCACAGTGTGGTTTTTCGCAACGTGTATGTGCTATTTTACAAGAGCAAGGTGTTCCTTTTGCAGCAATTAATGTGTTGCTAGACCCTGCAGTTCGTGAAGGCATCAAAGTATTCAGTGATTGGCCTACCATTCCTCAGCTTTATGTGAAAGGCGAATTTATTGGTGGTTGTGATATTGTATCTGAAATGCACGAAGATGGTGAATTGGCAACATTGCTTGCGCCACTAAAAGAAGGTGGTTCAGAAGCAGCATAAGTGCTTGCTTTAGTGCATGAAAAAAGATATAACGTGGATGTGAATACGTTTGTATTATATATCCACGCTAGCGTAGCACTGGAGCTTATATAAATGGCTGGTGCTGTTCGGCAAAATCTTAGCCAAAAGCAATCGCAACGGCTTGCTTTAACGCCGCAGTTAACGCAAAGCTTAAAAGTATTGGCGATGAATAGCCAAGAGCTTGAGCTGTATATTGAAGAAAGTTTAGAGTCCAATCCATTATTAGAGCTGGATGCGGACAATGCGCCGCGCCAAAGCGAAGATACTTCAGTATCTCAACAGAAAGAAGATTGGCGCGAGCAAGGTGATAACCGTTGGGAAACCATGTATCAAAATGGCAGCCAGTTTGATGGTATGCCAGAACCTGACCAGCAGTGGAAAGATGAACAAAGTTTAAGTGAATCTTTGCATGAACAAATTAACCAACAGCCGATGAATGACAAGGAACGTGCGCTTGCGCATGCCATTGTTGATTCCTTAGAAGATGATGGTTATTTCCGTGTCACGGCAGATGAAGTTTTGCAAGCAGTTGATGATGACAGTGCGACCGAGTCTGATGTTGTGCATGTGTTAGAGTGTATTGTACAAGAGTTGGAACCAGGTGGTATTGGGGCGCGTGATTTAACAGAGTGTTTGTTGTTGCAGATTTCAGATGATGATGCATCGGCAATGTTGGTGCGACAAATGTTGTTGTATCATGCGGACAAACTCACTGATGATGAAGCTTTGATGCAAGAAATGCATTGTTCAGAGCAAGAGTTGATTGCAGCACGCCACTTATTGCGCCGGCTTGACCCTTTTCCTGGTCATGGTTTGCGCGGTGTGGAAAATATTTATGTGCAGCCTGAAATTATATTTCGTATTGTCGATGGTGAGGTTGAGGTTGATGTACCCAAATCTGGATGGCGTGGGCTTAAAGTCAGTGAGCAATGGGCGGGTAAAACCTGGACAGGTAAAGACCGTGAGTTTATGGATGCAGCCAGCCAAGAAGCCAAGTGGTTGTTGAGCGCATTGGATCAACGCAGTGAAACTTTGATGAAGGTTGGCTTATGTTTGGCTGCAAAACAGCGTTTGTTTCTTGAGCATGGTGTTTTAGCTTTGAAGCCATTAACCTTACAAGTGGTTGCAGAGGAAGTCGGTCTGCATGAATCCACCATTTCGCGTGTAACCAATGGCAAATATGCACAAACACCTTTGGGGTTGATTGAAATGCGATGCTTTTTCTCGGCTGGTTTGCCCACACGTGGCGGCGGTATGATTTCAGTACACAGAGTGCAGCAACGGGTGAAAACATTGATTGAATCAGAGCCGATTGGTCGCCCGATTTCAGATCAGGCAATTTCAGATCGTTTGCAAGCTGAGGGTATTGGTATAGCAAGGCGTACAGTTGCCAAATATCGTGAACAATTAGGGCTGCCACCAAGCAGTCAACGAAGGCGTGCTGTAAAAACACGCTTATCTCAAAGCAGGAGGTAGGAAATGCAAGTATCTATTACAGGTCGTCATGTGGACTTAACAGAGCCGCTTAAAGCTTACGTCAATGATAAACTGGGACATTTGAAACATTCATTTGACCATGTTGTTGATGTACATGTGGTTCTAACGGTTGAAAAACATAGGCAACGTTGTGAAATTAATATGGCTGCTAATGGTATTACGATTCATGCTAAACATGAAACGGATGATATGTATGCAGCTATTGATGGTGTAGTTGATAAACTTAATCGTCAACTCAAACGCTATCGTGCAAAACTGCAACGTCATCAAGGTTCAAAGCGTAAAACCAGCATGAAATTGCGTGAAAAAGTATTGGACGTAGCACATAATGTGGATGAATTGGCGGAAACTTATAAGCCCAACACATTGGCTGATGAAGTGGTTGATGTGCAAGTGATGAGCATGGATGAAGCCGTGATGAAAATGGAATTATCTGAAAAGGATAATGTATTGCTTTTTACCAATGAAGAAACAGGTAAACTGAATGCATTAACACGTCGCCCTGATGGCTCATTGAGCTGGATTGAGCCTGAAGCAGTATAACATGAACAAAAGCATACCAGTTCAACCCGAGCATGTTTTGTTAGGCTCAAAAGCACAGAGTAAACGTGCGTTGTTAACAGAAATGGCTGGTATGCTTCCTTCCATGGATCCTGATTTGGTGCTGGAAGTGATTATGGCTAGGGAAAAGCTGGGTAGCACTGGTATGGGGCATGGTGTGGCGATTCCACATGGTCGTATGCGAGGGTTAGCTGAGCCCGTGATTGTCGTGGCTATTCATGAAGCAGGCGTTGATTTTGATGCCATTGACGATGCTTTGGTGCATATTGTGGTGATGTTGCTTGTACCAGATGATAATAATCAAGTTCATTTGGAGCTTTTGGCAACTTTGGCGCGTTTGTTACAACAAGCTGATATACGCAAAGCTTTACGAGATGCGCCTGATGCAGAAACCGTAGCATCTATATTTGCTGCATGATGTGTGAGTGAAACATGAAAGAAAATCCAAGGATTACGATTGCGGAAATACTTGCAGCGCAAGGTGAAGTATTAAAAATGTCCTTGGTTGCAGGCGAAAAAGGTTTGCATCGTTATATTGATCACCCCCGATTACAAAAGCCATCCCTAGCATTTGCTGGTTTTATTAAACATCTTAGCGATATTCGCATGCAGATGATTGGGCAAACAGAAATTGAATATCTGGAAACACGTACAGAAGCAGAGCAAAAGTATGTGATTGATGCGGTGTTTGACTTACGTTTGGCGTGCGTAGTGATTACACGTGGTATTACGCCACCGCCTCTAATTTTAGCCGCTGCCCAACGCACCGATACACCACTGATTATTTCTGAATATGAATCAGAATCATTTATGGCGAATATGACGCTTTTTTTGTCTCATGCTTTAGCACCTGTTACCCATCATCATGGTGTATATATGGATGTATTTGGCATGGGGGTGTTGTTGCGTGGTGATAGTGGCATAGGTAAAAGTGAAATTGGTTTGGAGCTTATTTCACGTGGGCATAGGCTGATTGCCGATGATATGGTGGAGTTGGTACGAGAAACACCAACCGTATTGGTTGGGCGAAGCCCTGAAGTATTGCGCTATCAAATGGAAGTCCGTGGTTTGGGTATTTTGGATATTCGGAATATTTTTGGTGCTGCAGGCATCACTGATACCAAACGTGTGCGACTTGTGGTGGATTTGATTCCTTGGGAAGATTATCAGGAAAAAAATAGGCTGAATAGTGATGAAGAAGTGGTTGTGCATGGCGTTAAACTGCCTTTAGTGCAGTTGTTTGTTCGACCAGGGCGTTCGCTTGCTGCATTGATTGAGGTGGCAACTCGGAATCAACTGTTAAAACAACGCGGATTTAATAGCACCGAAACCTTTACGCAAGCTTTGCGGCAACGCATACAAGATCAGAGCGATTGATGCTTTTTATTATTACAGGACTTTCAGGTGCAGGTAAAAGTACGGCTTTACATGCGCTTGAGGATTTGGGTTTTTTTTGTACAGATAATCTGCCTGTAACCATGCTTGCCCACTGGGCAGAACATATGATGCGTAATGCTGATAATGCAGCCGTTGGCATTGATATTCGGAGTACAGAGACCCCTGAACTATTGTCGCAAGCCCTAGGCTCAATTCGGCAAGGTTTACCATGGAAAATCATTTTTATTGATGCTGAAGATACTGTGTTACAACGCAGGTTTTCTACATTAAAGCGCAGGCATCCTTATGCACCTGATGTTGATTTAGGGCAAGCGATTATTGCTGAACGAAGGGCTTTAGAGCCTTTGCATGAACAAGCGGACATTATGTTGAACAGTTCGCGGCTTACGCCCTATCAATTGGCTGACTCTGTTGAGTCTTTTTGGCACAAACAAAAGATGAATTTAGAAGGTACGCAGCCTGTGACATGTTCATTGGTTTCGTTTAGCTATCAAAAGGGTTTACCACCAGGGGCAGATATGGTGCTGGATATGCGTTTTTTGCCTAACCCGCATTACCAGCCAAGCTTAGCACCCTTGACGGGTAAAGATCAGGCTGTTCAGGCGTTTTTTAAACCGCTAGCTGAAGTGAAGATGGCTGAAGATAAAATCAAAGATTGGCTAAGCTTTATTTGGCCGCACTTGATACAAGAGCGTAAGCGGTATTTTACTTTGGCTTTTGGTTGTAGTGGAGGTCGTCATCGTTCCGTATATATGACAGAAACTATTGCTGCTTGGATGATGGAGCAAGGTATGAGTAAACCACTGATTCGTCATCGAGAACTGGGAGATATTCAATGATTGGGGTGTTGTTATTGGGGCATGCTCGTATTGCCAGTGAAACCAAACAAGCTGTTGAACATATTTTGGGGGCGCAGCCTCAGTTTCAAGCTATAGATATTATCAATTCTGATATGCCTGATACAGAAGATGCTGGTTTAAGTATTGCCTTGGAGCAGTTAAACCAAGGGCAAGGTGTTTTGATTTTGGTGGATTTATTGGGCGCAACGCCTTGGAATATGGTGAACCGAGTTATAGATAATCAACATGTTGCACTATTGAGTGGTTTTAATGTCCCTGCTGTGATTCGGGCAATGAGTATGCGCCAAGATTGCACAGATTTAAACCAGCTTGCACAATCCAGTGTAGAGGCAGGAAAACATTATCTGCGTTTGCAGGTGGCAGACTTAAAGCCATGATAAAACGTCAAGTTGTGATTCAAAATAAACTGGGTTTACATGCACGAGCCTCGGCATGTTTTGTAGCAGAAGCAAGTAAGTTTAACAGCCATATTCAGGTACAATATCAAGATTATGAAGTCAATGGTAAAAGCATCATGGGGATGATGATGCTGGCAGCAGCTAAAGGTGCTGAGATTACGTTAATCGCAAGTGGTGATGATGAGCATGAGGCTGTGTTGGCTTTAGAGACGTTGGTGAATCAGCGTTTCGGAGAAGATGCATGAATACGCAAAGCTATGTGCGGCGACAAGGTATAGCCGTTGCCAAAAGTTCAGGGCTCGTATTGGGTTGCGTACAAAAATTAAATCAAAAACACCAGTTTATTCAGGAATATAAGATTTCAAGCGATGCCATTGCATCAGAGGTGGAGCGATTAAGTGTTGGTATTACCAAGGCAGTCAAGCAATTAAGGCAAGAAATAAACGACTTGGTTGATGTTGATGCATCAGGGGAACTCAAACTTATTTTAGA
>JALSZC010000183.1 GCA_027059605.1 Ghiorsea sp.
TATTCCAATTGGCGTAAAACACCGCTTGGAAAATAAAGGGAAGATACCTTTGCAAATGATTGAAGTGCAAGTTGGGGATTATCTCGAAGAAGATGATATACAGCGTTTTGATGATGTTTATGGGAGAGGTTAGATGAAAGGAATTATATTAGCAGGTGGAAGTGGCACCCGCCTGCATCCTCTGACATTGGCTGTGAGCAAGCAGTTGATGCCGATTTATGATAAGCCCATGATTTATTACCCGCTTTCCACATTGATGCTTGCGGGCATTCGCGAAGTCTTGTTGATTTCTACGCCACATGACCTGCCGATGTTTAAACATGTACTAAAAGATGGCTCGCAGTGGGGTATGTCGATTGCTTATGCGGAGCAACCTAGCCCTGATGGTTTAGCGCAGGCGTATCATATTGGTAAAGACTTTGTAAATGGTAAGCCTTCGGCACTTATTTTAGGTGATAATATTTTTTATGGTGATGGGATGAGTCAGCAGTTAATGGATGCTGCCAATCGTGATTCAGGAGCGTCAGTGTTTGCCTACCATGTGCACGACCCTGAACGCTATGGTGTGGTTGATTTTGATGCTCAAGGTAGAGCATTGTCCATTGAAGAAAAGCCTGAGAAACCTAAATCGAACTATGCAGTGACAGGTTTGTATTTTTACGATGAGCGAGTGGTAGATATTGCCGCTGATTTAAAACCATCTGCACGAGGTGAGCTGGAAATCACAGATGTAAATAAAGTTTATTTAGAAATGAATGACTTGCATGTGCAACGCATGGGTAGAGGCACGGCATGGCTTGATACGGGAACACATGATTCTTTGCTTGAAGCAGCACAATTTGTTGAAGTCTTAGAAAAGCGGCAGGGCTTAAAAATCGCTTGCCCTGAAGAGATTGCTTGGCAAAAAGGTTATATTTCGGATGAACAGTTATTGGCGTTAGCTACACCACTGAAGAAAAATGGTTACGGCCAATATTTGATGAAATTACTGGACACAAAAGCATGAAAGTGAATCAAACCAATTTAGACGGTGTTTTGCATATTGAGCCTAAAGTGTTTGGTGATGCTAGGGGATTCTTTTTAGAGACTTACAATAAAGATCGGTATATGACTGCAGGATTTCCAGATGTGGATTTTGTGCAAGATAATCATTCGCGCTCAAGCAAAGGTGTGTTGCGAGGCTTGCACTTTCAATTGAATTATCCACAAGGCAAGTTGGTGCAGGTGGCAACAGGCTCGGTATTTGATGTTGCAGTAGATATTCGTGTGGGCTCACCAACTTTTGGGCAGTGGTATGGCTGTGTGTTGAGTGAAGAGAATCATCATCAGCTTTGGATTCCGCCCAAGTTTGCCCATGGTTTTTGTGTGTTGTCTGAGACTGCGGACTTTGTGTATAAATGCACAGATTATTATCGCCCTGAGGATGAGGGTGGTTTGTTGTGGAATGACCCTGGGGTTAGCATTGGTTGGCCGATTGCGTCACCGCTATTATCTGAAAAAGATAAAGCGTATGCCTGTCTGAAAGATATTCCACACGACCAGTTGCCTGTGTATTAACATGAACACCACTCGTGATTCCACCACATACGAGCGCTTGTGCCAATATTTGCAGCTTCATCCAGAAGTCAAGCAAGCTATTTTGTTTGGCTCTTTGGCTAAGGGAGGGTTTCGTCAAGAGAGTGATGTTGATTTGGCGGTTGCTTTGGATCATGTGCTTGGAGCAAATGAAAAACAACGCTTGCTTGAGGATATTGCAGTTGTGCTGGGTCACCCAGTTGATTTGGTTGACTTGAAAGTGGTGGGTGAACCTTTATTGGGGCAAATTTTGCGCTATGGGAAGCAGTTAGTCGGTGATAGTAGTATGTATGCTGGTTTATTAAGCAAGCATGTTACAAATCAAGCTGACTTTATGCCTTATCGCCAGCATATCCTTGATGAGCGGAGAAAAGCATGGATAGGGTAGTGGTTGAGGAAAAATTAGAATCTTTGCGTAGATGTTTAGCGCGCGTTGCAGACAAGTGTCCTTCTGATGTGGCAGGCTTGATTCATGATGTGGATTTACAAGATATTATTACACTGAATTTAACAAGAACTGTGCAATTAAGTGTTGATATTGCGGCACATTGGCTTGCAGGGATAGAAGAAATTTCACCACCAGACACCATGGGAGGCATGTTTGCCGCTTTGGCGCAGCATGGCTACTTGGAAGCAGGGCTTGCCAAACAGATGCAAAAAGCCGTGGGTTTTCGTAATGTTGCAGTGCATCAATATGAAGCCATTGATTGGGAAATGGTATACGCTATTTGTAAATATCATTTGGATGATTTTACACAATTTGCAAAAGTTGTTTATATGGCATTAGAACATCAGGGTGAGTCATAAAATGAAAGTACTGATTGTAGGTTGTCGCGGGCAGGTGGGCACTGAGCTTATGGCTTTGGCAAAAGCTTATGGGCATAAAGCGATAGGTTTCGATCATGATACTTTGGATATCACGGATCAAAAAGCGGTGCAAGCATGTGTGCAAA
>JALSZC010000184.1 GCA_027059605.1 Ghiorsea sp.
TTAATGCGTGTGCAGATAAACTGTATAGGTAGGCATCGATATTTCCATTGGCTTCTGCAGTATCCACCAAAGATTTTACATCCAGCCATGCCTCTTTTTGCATCAAGGCCTCAGCTTGAAGATAAATAGATTGCTGTTGCCAAGGTTCAAATTGCCCAAGCTTTTTAAAAGTAAAACTAGCTTCATCAAAATTGTGTAGAGCCATCTGTGTTTTACCAAGGTATAACCAAGCTTGTGCATGTTTAGGATTGGTTAATGTTGCTTCACTTAATAAATCTAAAGCGTGCTCATAGTCTTGGGATTGAAAAGCCTTGTAACCCAACCAAAAACCGTCTTGATAAATAGGGGACATTTTTCCTTCTTTCCCTAAGGCTGTTGAAGCTGATACACGATATTCTATAATATCATGCTCTGACCTTTGTACGGAAGCTTCGGTCTTTAATGTTTTTTGAATGATATGAAAGGGTGAAGAAATGCTTTCTCTACCATAAAGAGTATAGTATCCTGAAAAAGTTTTGCTTTCTTCAAACCAATGAATTTGTGCATGCTCAAGGTCGCCAACTATGCTAATACCACGAACCTGTTTGGGTGGGAAGTCGAGCGTAAATGTATGGCGTATATGTTGTGTTTGGTTAAGTGCGACAAGAAAGGAAGTTTGTTCAGGAACAGGGTTAAATAACCAAGTTTCACTGCTTCCAAATAGATTGCTGCTACCTGAAAATAAGGCCTCAATGGGTTTGAGTGTTAAATCTAAGGTAAACTCAGCAACACTACTTAGTGTATCGTTGGCTTGTTTTGTTAGAGACTCAACACTGTTAATATTGTTTAAGTTTAGGCTTTGCTTACCCCAAAGTTTATCCACGCCTGTTTCAGCTTGTTGATGTGTTGGTGAAAAGCGATAAATATATTCGTTGTTTTGGTAAACGAAAATACTCACTGGGTTATTGAGGATAGATGCCATAATATATAAAGTATTATTAGGCATTGTCGTAATATCATAAATTGTATTGAAGCTTTGTGGTGCGCTAAGTTGTTTCAGTAAATCGCCTTGGTTATCAAACATAAAAACTTTATGCAGTTCATTATCCGCAACATAGATGTGTCCTTGTTTGTTTACCGCTACCGAAGATGGTTGTAGTAATTGTTTTTCTGTTTTAGAGCCAATTGACTTTAAAAATAGCCCTTTTCGACTATAAACTTGAATACGTTTGTTTCCAGTGTCAGCAATATAGATGGCATGGTCATCCATGGCTATGGATGTTGGCTTACTAAAATCACCAACCTTGTGCCCACTGCTACCAAAGCTAAATTTATAATTGCCTTCGCTATCAAATGCATGCACATGCTCATTATCTAAGATAAGTGTTTCTTGGGATGAAAAAACAGCACGAATAGGGTTGTCAAACTTGGCAGTTAGGCTTTTAAGTAATACACCATCATGTGAGCGTATGCTAACTTCATCGTTATCGGTATTCAGGCATAGAATTTTTTCACTGGAATAAATATATGAAACTTGGCATGCAGATAATAATACGGATGAGGGGTAAACACTTAGTGTGTCTCCATTGGTATTAACCCAAGTGTTTTCTTGCCAATCGGTTTGGAATACTTCAATTTTTTTATTGCCAATGTCTGCAACATATAGCTTGCCATCAGCATCAAGTGTTAGGCTTGAGATACGTTGAAATTGACCGCGTCCTCGACCATTGGTTCCAAAGGCTGATAATACTTTCATATCTTCCCAGTTAATTTCAACAATAGCCCCTGACCTTTTGTCTGCAATAATCAATACGCCATCTGGTCGAACAGTCATGGTTGTAATGCGCACCTTATTTAGTTGCAGGGCTGCAAGTTCATCCTTGCCGATAATGCTATCTAAAACGCCTAGGGCAGAGTAAATTAAGATTCTTCCACCTGAAACCTCATCCAAAACATATACACGCCCTTCTCTGTCTGTTGATATTGCCAAGATACTTTTTAAGTTCAGCGAGGATGATGATTCAGGTTCTTGGTTGCCAAATGAGAACAAAAACATACCTGTAGGCGAGAATGCAGAAACCCTATCATTACCAACATCTGCAACATAGATAATGCCATGTCTAGACCAAGATGCAGCCTTGGGCTTGTCTAGCTCCCCTTCTTGGTCGCCAGATTGAGAGAATATATCCCAACTGGTATCTGTGCTAACTAATAGATGGTCGTTACGAGCATCCGTGAGGACAAACTTACCACCTGAAATAGGTAAGACACTGGAGAAACGTTGTTTTTTGCTGCCCGTTTGGAAAATAGATGGTGCTTTGCCGTATGTCCATTGGAAAACAACATTGCTTTCATCAGTAATCCATAAAGTACCATCTTGTGCATAAAGGGATGAGATATTTTTAACTGCAATGCCACTCAGTTGGTCGGCAGAAATACTATCAACAATTGTGGGGGCTGCTTGTGTGGGAGTAGTGATGAGCAAAGATAACCCAACGGTAAAACCTAGGCTTAGTTGTTGGATGAAGTGTCTAATCATGTTGCTCATT
>JALSZC010000185.1 GCA_027059605.1 Ghiorsea sp.
CCACAGGCACGTAGGGCTCTCTTTGAGACTGTGCAAAAAGACTTACAAAAACTTATTGCTTAGGGTGATTCTTCTCATAAAGCTTGAGATATTTTACGGTTGTGCCTAAACCGTGAAAAAAGGCAATAGTAAAACCTTCAAAACCACAAAAGATGCCTTTGCGAAAGAAATAACTTTTCATAAAAGCAAAAATACCGCGCCCTAAACCTGCAACAATAGAAACATACTTTTTCCCCTGCATATCTTGAGCATAAATCTCTGAATAACTTTGAATTTTTACCAAAAAATCTGCCACACTATCAAAAGAATAATGTTTGATGGGGGCATGCAGCTTTTCCACTTTCAAACCTTTGGTTTGCACAGTCTCATGCACAGGTGCATCGGAGAAGTTAGTATGTCCACGGTGATATAAGCGCACAATAAATTCAGGATACCAGCCACAACACTTGATATGTTTGCCCCGATAATAATTATCTCTTTGAACTTGATAACATACCGCTGCATCTAATGTTTTTTGACTTAATTCTTCCACCAATTCAGCAGATACTACTTCATCAGCATCCAGCGAAAACACCCAATCATGGGTAGCCAACGTTGCTGCATACGCCTTGGTTTTACCAAAGCCAAAAAACTCACCTTCAAACACTTTTACATTGTTAAAAGCTTTGGCAATGTCCAAGGTGCTGTCCGTAGAACCATTATCATAAATCAGCACTTCATCAAATGCACTTAAAGAGGCAAGGCACTGCTCAAGCTTTCGCTCTGCGTTTTTGGTAATCATCACCACTGAAATATCAACCATGTGCGACCTCCTCAAGCGTGTTCACCAAAGTTTGAATATGCGTATGCGCAGCAAACTTTTCCTGCACTTTGATGAAAGCCTGACTTGCATACACTTTGGATTGTTCAGGGTTTAAATATAGTGTTTCTAGGGCATGAAACAAACTTTGGCTATCACACGACTCAAACAACAATCCTGTTTGTTTATCATCAATAATTTCAGGCACACCGCCACGGTTGCTGCCAACCACAGGCGTACCCACACTCATCGCTTCAATCAATACCAAACCAAATGTTTCTTCAATCGTTGCCAAGACCAACACATCACATGCCTGCATCAAACACCTTGGTTCATCCACAAAACCAAGAAACAGCATATCATCTTGCAAATCTTGTGCTTTGACCCGCGCTTTCAAGCCCTGCAAATAACTTTCCTGCATCGCATGCCCCACCACCAACACTTTAAAGGGTAAACCCTTAGCTTTTGCCATGGCTAATGCTTCTAAGAGTAAATCATGCCCTTTATCCGCATCAATGCGCCCTACCAAAGCAATCAAAAAATGTTTGTTTTCTGCATCATACAAAGCTCTTGTTTGCGATACTTCTTTATCACTAAATGGTGCAATACTATCAATCCCTAAATAGTTCACTGAAATATTAGGCCGTACATCTTCAGGAATAAAACGCTTCAAATCAAATGCCATGGTTTGGGTAATCGCCATGATATGATCAATGTGTCGGTATAAAAACCTGTGCAACACACCATCTTTCATGGCAGGAAACTTCATGTGTCGTGTAACCACCAACTTCGGTTTTCGTTTTGAAAAAAGCTTGGCTAAAACTGCTAGTGTTAAATCTTTATTCCAGTGCAGGTGAATCACATCAACCCCCTGCTTGTCAATAATACTTGCAAGGTTTTTTGCAGCCAACCAAGGAAAATAGTGAACTTTCTTATCAAGTTCTATGGTATCGCAGTGTATCAATGGTTTAAGCTTGGAGTTTGGTGAAACCACACTGAATACCTGTGTATAAGGCATCAATGCATTACAAATATCCGCAAAATAAAGCTCCAGCCCACCTTTATTGGGCGATAAACATAACTCCAATACTTTCATCGCACTAACCTGAACAAAGCATAAAAAAAGATAAAAGGGTCAAGTAAATAATCCCAAAGGTTCACTGACTGCAACAGCCCTATACTCCATGCCAACACAGCAGCCAATAAAAGACTGGCAATCACATAATATTGGCGCAAAAACATCAATAAACTCAAGCCAAGCAATACACCAAGCATGTAAGGGGTGGCATATCCCCAAGCATAAGGGTCAACTTGCCCAACACCCAAAGCTAGCGGATAAAATACAAACCCAAGCATTGCCACAGACCACAAAACAAACTTTCTTTCTCGCGGTGCTATCAAAACCTTACCCGACAACTGATGGTAAACTGCAGCCAACAACAGCAACAATGTGGTCATACTCAAATCCCCAGTTAATCCACGCAGCCACCATAGAGGGCCATAAGGAAAGGGATAAATAACCAATGGTGTAATCACAAACAATGTTGCCATTTTAACCTTGAAGCTTGCATCGGGGCGCACCCGCCTTAACCAAGCCAATCGCAACCAGTAAAAGAATATGCTTAACCCCAAGGTCATGGCATTTGCCTTTTGTTTATCACTTGCTGTAACCAAGCGCGATTAAATTGTACATGTTTAATGTTTTTGCGATTGGC
>JALSZC010000186.1:0-33624 GCA_027059605.1 Ghiorsea sp.
GTGATAACGTGGCTATGGACGTAACATTGATTACACCAATCGCAATGGATAAGGAACTTCGTTTCGCTATCCGCGAAGGTGGACGCACAGTTGGCGCTGGCGTTGTAACTGATATTAACAAGTAATTCGAGAGTATACATGTCAACTCAAACTATTCGTATTCGCTTGAAAGCTTTTGATCATAGAATTTTGGACAAAAGTGCTCAAGACATTGTAGAAACAGCAAAACGTACTGGAGCAACAGTTCGGGGTCCTATTCCGATTCCAACTAAAATCCGTAAGTTCTGTGTGATTCGTTCACCGCATAAATATAAAGATTCGCGTGAGCAATTTGAAATTCGGACGCATAAGCGTCTATTAGACATCGATAAACCAACACCACAAACTGTGGATGCGTTGATGAAGCTAGACCTCCCGTCTGGTGTCGATGTTGAAATTAAACTTTAAGGGGCGTTGTCATGAGTACAGGTTTAATTGCCCGTAAAGCGGGTATGACACAGGTTTTCGCTGAAGATGGTTCAGTTGTTCCTGTAACTGTTCTTAATGTTGAACCGTGCAAGGTTATTTCTTTGCGCACATCAGCTAAAGATGGTTACAACGCTGTGCAGGTCGGTTTCGGAAAAGCTAAAAAAGTAGTTTCTCGTGCTGTGCAAGGTCACTATGCACGTCAAGGTCAAGAAGCTATGGGTGGCTTGATGGAATTTAGAACAGATTCAGAGCCTGAATTAGAGTTGGGTCAAGATTTGACTGCAACCCTATTTGAAGCAGGGCAAAAGCTGGATATTTCAGGTACATCAAAAGGGCGTGGTTTCGCAGGTGTAATGAAGCGTTATAACTTCGGCGGCGGTCGTGCGTCACATGGTGCTGAAAAAGTACATAGGCAAATGGGCTCTACGGGTCAGTGCCAATGGCCTGGGCGTGTATTTCCTGGTAAGAAAATGCCTGGTCACTATGGTGATAAGCGCATTACGACGCAAAATATTGAAATTGTTCGCATTGATGAAGAACAAAATCGTATTCTAGTGAAAGGTGCTGTACCTGGTGCTAAGAACGGTTTGCTTGAGCTTCGTCCTGCGGTGAAGGGAGCATAAGGTGACAACAGTTAAGATTGTTGATCAAAACAATAAAGAAGTCGGCTCTCGTGATTTGAATGCGAACGTTTTCGGCTTAGAAGCAGATAATGGTTTGGTTCATCGCGTGTATCATGCTTTGGCTAGAGCACAACGTGCTGGTACACACAGCACAAAAACGGTTGCTGATGTTTCTGGTGGTGGTAAAAAACCATTTAAGCAAAAAGGTACAGGTCGTGCGCGTCAAGGTACAACGCGTGCAGCGCAAATGCGCCACGGTGGTACAGCACACGGTCCACAACCCCATGATTATAATACACGTATTAACAAGAAAGAGCGCCGTTTAGCAACTGCTTTGGTTTTGTCTGACGCTTTGCGTGAAGGTCGTTTGATTGTGGTGAATAAGCTTGAGTTGAAAGAAACCAAAACAAAAGCATTCATCAAAGTTCGTGATGCATTAAAAGTTGAATCAGGTTTATTTGTATTGGCTGAAAATAATGATGCAGTTGAGCTTTCAGGTCGCAACGTTCCTTTGAGTAAAGTTGTGCTGGATGGACAGATGAATTTACATGATATGCTGAAATTTGATCACTTGGTTGTGACTGAAGATGCATTGTCAAACCTAGAGAAACGCTTGGGAGGTGAAGGATGAGTGCAAAATATCATCACTTTAATACGCTCCGTAAGCCTGTAATTACTGAAAAAAGCTATAAAGCTACTGGTGACGCGAATCAATATACGTTTCGCGTAGCACCAGATGCAACAAAGCTTCAAGTAAAAGCAGCAGTTGAGGCTATTTTTGAAGTAAAAGTTGAAAAGGTTCAGGTTGTGAACTTGCCTAGCAAGGAAAAACGCCGTGGCGTACACACAGGAACCCGTTCTGGTTATCGTAAAGCTATCGTGCGTTTGGTTGAAGGCCAGTCGCTAGAAGTAGCGGAAGAGGCATAAGACATGGCAATTAAAGTTTGGAAACCAATGACCAATGGTGTTCGTGGACGCGTTGCGATTGTAAACCCTGATTTGTACAAAGGTGCTCCAGAAGCACGTTTGACAGAAGGTCTTACAAAATCTGGCGGTCGTAACAACAATGGTCGTATCACTTCTCGCCACCGTGGTGGCGGTCATAAGCGTCTTTATCGCTTGGTTGATTTTAAACGTGACAATCAAGGAATTGAAGGTAAGGTTGCGCGCCTTGAATATGACCCGAATCGTACAGCACACATTGCGTTGGTTGTTTTTTCAAATGGTGACAAGCGTTATATTTTGGCTCCGCAAGGGCTACGCGCTGGTGATAAAGTTGTTTCAGGTCCCGAAGCAGAGATTCGTCCAGGTAATGCGTTGCCATTAGGTAATATTCGTGTGGGTACTATGTTACACAACGTTGAAATGAAGCCAGGTAAGGGCGGTCAAATGGCACGTACTGCAGGCGCATCCGTTCAGCTTATGGGTAAAGAAAATGGTAAAGCCATTTTGAAATTACCATCTGGTGAGTTTCGTAAAGTTGATTTGCGTTGCATGGCAAGTGTTGGTGTGATTGGTAATGCTGATCATTCAAACCAAAAGATTGGTAAGGCGGGTCGTTCACGTTGGTTGGGTAAGCGTCCACATGTTCGTGGTGTGGCTATGAACCCAGTTGACCATCCACATGGTGGTGGTGAAGGGCGTACATCAGGTGGTCGTCACCCAGTAACACCTTGGGGTGTTCCAACCAAGGGTCGTAAGACTCGTAAAAAGAATAAGACTTCGAACCGTGATATTGTTCGTCGTCGCAATCAGAAGTGAGGTAGCACATGGCGCGTTCATTAAAGAAAGGTCCATACATTGAAGCTTCTCTTGAAAAGAAAGTTTTGGCTGCTGTAGAGAATGGAAAAAAAGGTGTGATCAAAACTTGGTCACGTCGTTCTACAATTTCACCTGATTTTGTAGGTTTGAATTTTGCTGTTCATAACGGTAACAAGTTTATCCCTGTTTTTGTTTCTGAGAACATGGTGGGTCACAAGTTGGGTGAGTTTTCTCCAACGCGTACTTATTATGGTCACGGTGCAGACAAAAAAGCACGGAAGAGGTAAGTAGTTATGTCTGTAGAAGTACGTGCGATGCATAAAAATGCACATATTAGCGCACAAAAAGTTCGCACAGTAGCCAATGCTGTTCGTGGGTTGCCTGTTGATCGTGCGCTTGCCGCATTGTCATTGTCGCCTAAGAAAGCGGCACGTGTAATTGAAAAGGTTGTGAAGTCTGCGGTTGCTAATGCTGAGCAGAACAATGGCTTGGATGTGGATAATTTGTTGATTTCAACCATCACAGTCGATCAAGGTGAAGTTTTGAAGCGTTACCGTCCAAAAGGTATGGGTCGTATGCGCCAGCGTTTTCATCGTCATAGTCATGTAACAGTGGCTGTGAGCGAACGTAGTTAAGGGAGTTCTGGAATGGGACAAAAAGTCAATCCAATTGGTTTCCGAGTTGGTATTACCCGTGGTTGGGAATCAGTTTGGTACGCAGCAGATAAGGATTTTGGTTCACTTCTTCGTGAAGACATCAAAATGCGTAGATATATCAAGGCTAGAATGAAACATGCGGGTGTATCTCGTATTGTGATTGAAAGACCTGCTGGTAAAGTGAAAGTAACTGTGCATACTGCGCGCCCCGGCGTAATTATTGGTCGTAAAGGTGCTGAGATTGAAGCCTTACGCGCTGAGTTGTTGCGTCAGTTTGGACAAGAAGTACAAGTTTATATTGTTGAGATTAAACGCCCAGAAGCAGAGGCACAATTGGTTGCAGAAAATATTGCTTTCCAACTGGAGCGTCGTGTTGCTTTTCGTCGTGCGATGAAGCGTGCGGTGCAAGGTGCTATGCGCATGGGTGCAAAAGGTGTTCGTATCAATTGTTCAGGTCGCTTAGGCGGTGCTGATATTGCTCGCATGGAATGGTATAGAGAAGGGCGTGTACCTTTGCATACATTGCGTGCTGACATCGATTATGGTGTCGCTGAAGCCAAGACTACCTATGGTATTATTGGCGTTAAGGTTTGGGTATTTAACGGCGAGAAGCTTGGCGCAAGCGAAGCTGCGAACGCATAACGGAGATTATGAGTTATGTTACAACCAAAGAAAGTTCGGTGGCGTAAACACCATAAAGAGCTTCAACGCATTCGTGGCAAAGCTACGCGTGGTGTTGATTTTAACTTCGGTAATTTCGGAATTAAAGCAATGGAGCCTGGTCGTATTACAGCGCGCCAAATTGAAGCAGCTCGTATTACGATGACACGTCATATTAAACGTCAGGGTCGCGTGTGGATTCGTATGTTCCCTGATTTGCCAGTATCTAAGAAGCCTGCTGAAGTTCGTATGGGTAAAGGTAAGGGTTCTCCAGAGTATTGGGTTGCAGCAGTGCGCGCAGGTCGTATGCTTTTTGAAATGGACGGTGTTGATGAAGCTTTAGCTAGGGAAGCTCTTGAGCGAGCAGCTTCTAAGCTTCCTATTCGTACTAAGATTGTTGTGCGTGGAGTTGGACGATGAAAGCAAAAGAGTTGCGTGAATTGAACGACGCAGAGTTGAAAGAAAAGATGGATGAATTGGCTGCTGAAGGTATGAAGCTTAGGTTCCAAAAGGCTACCATGCAGTTGAATGCAACAAGCAAAATTACATCGAATCGCCGTGAGATAGCGCGTATTCAGACAATTTTGGCTGAGCGTCGCTAAGAGGGTTATAGAGATGAGTGAAGTAAGTAGTAATAAACGCACCCTAGAAGGTGTTGTTGTCAGCAATAAAGGTGATAAAACTATTGTTGTTGAAGTTGAGCGTCGCTTTTTGCATGCGCGTTACCGTAAAACAGTAAGTTCGCATAAAAAATATATGGCTCATGATGCAGAGAATACTTGTAACATTGGTGATACAGTACGCATTTCTGAATGTCGCCCATTGTCACGTCGTAAGACTTGGATGATGGATGCTGTTATTACTCGTGCTGAGCAACTTTAGGAGTTATTAGATGATTCAGACTGAAACAGTTCTGCAAGTAGCGGATAACTCTGGTGCACGTCGTGTGACATGCATTAAAGTATTGGGTGGATCTAAGCGTCGTTATGCTGGCGTTGGTGATGTTATCGTGGTTGCAGTGAAGGAAACTATTCCTGGTGGAAAAGTAAAAAAAGGCGAAGTTCAACGGGCAGTTGTTGTACGTGTAGCGAAAGAATTTCGTCGTCCAGATGGAAGTTCAATTCGTTTTGATGAAAATGCCGCTGTATTGTTGAATAAACAAGGTGAGCCAATTGGCACACGTATCTTTGGCCCAGTAACTCGTGAGCTTCGTGCTAAGGGATATATGAAAATTATTTCTCTTGCGCCAGAAGTTCTGTAAAATAAGAGGATATAAGATGTCTACGAACGTAAATTATCGTATTCGCAGTGGTGATGAAGTAGTGGTCATTACTGGTCGTGATAAAGGTGCCCGAGGTAATGTTACACGTGTTTTGCCAGAAAAGGGTAAAGTCATTGTTGCTAAGGTCAACATGGTTAAGCGTCATACAAAACCAACACAAAACAGCTCTGGTGGTATTATAGAGCGTGAAGCACCGCTAGAAATTTCTAATGTACAATATGTATGCCCTAAATGTGACGCTGGTGTTCGTTTGGGTGCTAAAACATTGGAAGATGGTCGTAAAGTTCGCACTTGCCGCAAATGTGGCGAAGTGCTGGATAAGTAGGAGTAGTGCAATGGCACGCTTGAAAGAAGATTATAATAAACGTGTAAAACCCGCTTTGATTAAAGAGTTGGGTTATAAAAACGTCATGGAAGTACCAGTGATTACGAAAATCGTAATCAATATGGGTTGTGGTGAAGCTTCGCAAAACCGCAAATTATTGGATGGTGCTTTAACAGATATGTCGGCAATTTCTGGTCAAAAGCCAGTGGTGACTAAAGCTCGTAAATCTATTGCAAACTTTAAGTTGCGTGATGATATGCCTGTAGGCTGCCGTGTGACACTTCGCGGTGATCGCATGTGGGAATTCTTTGACCGTTTGGTAAATATTGCTTTGCCTCGTATTCGTGACTTTCGTGGTGTGAGCCCAAAAGCTTTTGACGGACGTGGTAACTACACTTTGGGTGTAAAAGAGCAAATCATTTTCCCTGAAATTGATTATGATAAAATTGATAAAATTCGTGGTATGGACATTACAATTTGTACTACTGCGAAAACAAATGATGAAGGGCGTGCGCTGTTGAAGCAATTTAGTATGCCTTTCCGTAACTAGAGGAGCTTTTAATGGCAACGAAAGCATTGGTTGTTAAAAGTAACCGTACGCCGAAATTTAAGGTTCGTGGTTATACGCGCTGTCAGTTGTGTGGTCGTCCGCATTCTGTATATCGTAAATTTGGTATGTGTCGTATCTGCTTGAGAAAACATGCACTAGCTGGTGAAATCCCAGGCATGAAGAAATCAAGCTGGTAATTGGGTAGGAGATAAGTTTATGATGATGGATCGTATTGCGGACATGTTAACCCGCATTCGCAACGCTCAACAAGCAGGTCTTGAGAAAGTGGAAATGCCAGGTAGCAATACTTTGGTTTCAATTGCTCAAATTCTGAAAGCAGAAGGTTATATTCAAGGTGGTAAGCCTTATAACTATAAAGGTCATCGCTATTTGCGTTTGACACTTCGTTATGATGACGAAGGACAGCCTGTTATTCGTGAAATTAAACGTGTTTCAAAATCTGGTCGCCGTGTATATGCATCGGCTACTGAATTGCCGCGCGTACGTAATGGTTATGGTATTGCTGTAATTAGTACTTCACAAGGTTTGATGACTGACAAAGATGCTCGTGCCAAAAATATTGGTGGCGAAGTACTTTGTACAGTATTTTAGAGGTAGATTGATATGTCTCGTGTAGGTAAACAACCTGTTTCAATTCCAGCTGGCGTTGAAATTACGGTAAACGCAAACAGTATTACAGCTAAAGGTCCTAAAGCTACAATGGATTCGCCATTGTTTGAAGGTATTACCGCTGTGGTTGAGGGAAATGAAGTTCAGCTTTCTTGCGCCGATTTTGGTAGCAAGAAGATGAAAGGCAACTTTGGTTTGGCTAGAGCACTATTGGCGAACAATGTTATTGGTGTGAGTAAAGGCTTTGAAAAAACTTTGGAGCTACGCGGTGTTGGTTACCGTGCTAAGGTTCAAGGTAAAAACCTTGATTTGTCTTTGGGTTTTTCTCACCCTATTCTTTATCCGATTCCAGAAGGTATTGAAGCTAAGGTTGATAAATCAAATATTATTATTTCTGGGTGCGATAAACAGAAAGTTGGTCAGGTTGCATCGGAAATTCGTGCTTTCCGTCCGCCAGAGCCTTATAAAGGTAAAGGTGTACGTTATGCAGATGAGTATGTAGCAATGAAAGAAGGTAAACGGGCTTAATCAGGCTTGATAGGATAGGAGACGTTTCAAAGTGGCAGTAAAACGTTATGAAAACAATGCAGCCGTACGCCGTCAAAGACGCGTTCGTGCTAAAGTAAAGGCATCAGGTCGTTTGCGTATCAGTATTTTTCGTTCTTCGAGACATATTTACGCTCAAATTATTGATGATGCTAAAGGTGCAACACTAGTTTCAGCATCAAGCTTGGATAAAAGTATCAAAAATGGCGGTGGTTGTGAAGGTGCCGAGGCTGTTGGTAAACTTTTAGCTGAACGTGCTGTAGAGAAAAAATTGTCTAACTTGGCTTTTGATCGTGGTTCGTATCCTTATCATGGTCGTGTACAGGCCTTGGCTGAAGCAGCACGTGCTGCTGGCTTGAAGTTCTAGGAGATTTTGAATGATTAATGCAGAAGAACTTGAGCTAACAGAAAAGCTCGTTCACATTAACCGTGTTGCTAAGGTTGTGGCTGGTGGTCGTCGCTTTGGTTTTGCAGCTTTGATGGTGGTTGGTGATGGTGATGGACATGTTGGTTTTGGCTACGCTAAAGCTAAAGAAGTACCTGAAGCTATCCGTAAAGCAAACGAGATTGCACGCAAATCTTTGATTTATGTGCCACGTAAAGACGGTACTATTTTTTATCAAACAACTGGTATCCAGGATGCAACGCGTGTGATGTTGAAGCCTGCGACTGAAGGTACTGGTGTGATTGCTGGTGCGGCGGTTCGTGCAGTGATTGAAGCGGTAGGTATTCGTGATATTTTGACTAAGGCACACGGTTCACGTAACCCTATCAATGTTGTTCGCGCAACAGTGAATGGTTTGAAAGAACTTGAAAGCCCAGAACAAGTTGCTGCACGTCGCGGCAAAGCTTCTTAAGTCAGAGGGTATAATAATGGCTAAGAAAACTTTTAAAATTCGTCAGATCAAGAGTGGTATTGGATACCCTAAAGATCAAAATGCAACACTACGTGGCCTTGGTCTTCGTCGTATGCACCAAGTGGTAGAGCTTGAAGACACGGCTTCAACGCGTGGCATGCTAAATAAAGTGCGCCACCTTGTTGTTGAAGTTCAAGAGTCTTAAGAAAAGGATTCGGGGACGAACATGAAATTAAATAATATTCAAGCAAGTGAAGGCCAGCGCCATAGTCGTAAACGTTTAGGTTGCGGTATTGGAACTGGTCATGGTAAAACAGGTGGCCGTGGTCATAAAGGACAAAAATCACGTTCAGGTGGCGGTGTGATGCGCGGCTTTGAAGGTGGTCAAATGCCTTTGATTCAACGCTTGCCTAAGCGTGGTTTTACCCCACTTTCGCGTAATACATATCAATTGGTCAATGTTGGTCAATTGAATGCTTTTGAAGCAGGTTCTACTGTAGATGCAGCTGCTTTATATGCTGCTGGTTTTATTCGTAACGCAGTTGATCCTGTGAAGCTTTTGGCAACGGGTGACTGTGAAGTAAAATTGACCGTTTCAGTGGCAAAAGCATCAGCAGCAGCGACAGCTAAAGTCGAAAAAGCTGGTGGAACTGTAGCGGTTTCGGCCTAACAGATGCAGCAACCACAACTGGGAGGTCTTGCCAATATTGGTAAGTCTGGAGAGCTGAAGCAGCGGATTTTATTCGTTTTGGGTATGCTGATTGTGTATCGTATTGGTGCGCACATTCCCGTACCGGGTATGGATGCACAGGTATTGGCGCAGTTCTTTGAGCAAACATCCAATTCTCTTTTGGGTTTGTTTGATATGTTCTCAGGCGGTGCTCTATCGCGCCTAACCATTTTTGCTTTGGGTATTATGCCCTATATCTCTGCATCTATTATTATGCAATTGTTACAAGTGGTATCTCCTAAGCTTGAACAGTTGAAGAAAGAAGGTGAAGCAGGTCGTCGTAAAATCACACAATATACCCGTTATGGCACAGTGTTTTTGGCGGTATTCCAGGCGATTGGTATGTCTATAGGTTTGGAATCATTTTCAGTCGGTGGTCGTCCTGTGGTGATCGATCCAGGTATGGACTTTAGAATTATTACGGTGATCACATTAGTTTCGGGTACCATCTTTTTGATGTGGCTTGGTGAGCAAATTACTGAGCGTGGCATTGGTAACGGTATTTCATTGATTATTTTTGCTGGTATTGTTGCGGGTTTACCAAGTGCAATCGGTAGTACTTTAGAGCTAGCACGCACAGGTGAATTTAAACCATTAGCAGTGTTGGGTATTTTGGTGATGGTGTTGGTAGTAACTTATCTGGTGGTTTGGTTTGAGCGTGCGCAACGTCGAATTCCTGTGCAGTATGCCAAGCGTCAAGTTGGGAATAAAATGTTTGGTGGGCAAGCTTCGTTTTTACCCTTGAAAATCAATACGGCGGGCGTGATTCCTCCTATCTTTGCTTCAAGCTTGATTCTTTTACCTGCTACATTTGCGCAATTTACCAAAGACTCGCCTAATTTTGAGTGGATTGGTGATGTGGCTGCTCTTATGGCTCCAGGTCAGTGGTTATATTTGTTGATGTTTAGTGGTTTGGTAGCTTTCTTTTGTTTCTTTTATACTGCCATTGTGTTTAACCCTAAGGATACGGCGGATAATTTGAAAAAAGCAGGTGGTTTTGTTCCAGGTATTCGACCTGGGCAAAATACAGCGAAATATATTGATTCAGTTTTAACGCGTATCACTGTTGTTGGTGCTATTTATGTTACACTGGTTTGTTTGTTGCCTGAAGCTTTGATTAGTCTTTATGGTGTACCATTCTATTTTGGTGGAACAAGTTTATTAATTATCGTGGTTGTAACCATGGATACTATGGCACAAATTCAGTCTCATTTGATGAGTAGTCAATATGAGAGTATGATGAAACAAGCTAAGTTGAAGCGTCGCAAATGAATATCATTTTGTTTGGCCCACCAGGTGTCGGTAAAGGAACACAGGGTGTTAAGCTAGCTGAACAATTTGGAATTGTTCATTTGGCTATGGGTGATTTGCTTAGGGCTGCAGTTGCAGAGGAAACAGAGCTTGGTCTTAAGGCAAAGGCTTTTATGGATGCGGGTAAGCTGGTAACCGATGACTTGGTTATTGGGCTGATTGAAGAACGGATTACTGCAGGCGATGCGGCTAATGGTTTTTTGTTGGATGGCTTTCCTCGTAATGTTGCACAAGCTAAGGCTTTAAATGAAATGTTGACCAAGCATGGACTAAAGATAGACCATGTTATCTTTATGGATGCCTCAAAAGATGCGCTTTTAGAGCGTTTAACAGGTCGCTTAACATGTAGTGCTTGCGGTTTTGGATTTCATCGGCATTATTCGCCACCCAAAATTGAGGGGCGGTGTGATAAGTGTGGTGGTTCTCTTTATCAGAGAGCGGATGACACTGAAGAAGTCATTTCACAACGCCTTGATGTTTATGCGGAGCAAACATCACCGCTGCTTGATTTTTATGGTGATGATGAAGTATTTAGTAAGGTGGATGCCGAGGCTGGCATGGATGAGGTTTATGCCTCTCTAGAGCGAGTGGTTAAGGGATAACATGGCTAAAGAAGATATTATTGAAATGGCTGGTGAGGTGGTTGAAAAACTGCCCAACGCAATGTTCAAGGTTAAGCTTGAAAATGGTCATGAAGTTTTGTGTACGATTTCTGGAAAAATGCGAAAGTATTATATTCGTATTTTACCAGGTGACAAAGTTAAGGTAGATATTTCACCTTATGATTTAAGTCGCGGTCGCATTAGCTACCGTGAAAAATAACCGTAGCTTTATGCTGTGGATGAAGATGGAGGGCGTACTGTGAAAGTTCGTGCGTCTGTAAAGAAAATGTGTATGAAGTGTCAAGTAATTCGACGCAAAGGCGTGGTTCGCATTATATGTGAAAACCCACGTCATAAGCAGCGTCAGGGTTAATTATGACTCTTGCTAAGAAGGTGGCATAAATGGCTCGTATTGCTGGTGTAAATATACCAACACAAAAACGCGTTGTAGTTGCGCTAACTTACATCTTTGGTGTAGGTGCGTCTCGCGCGTCAGAAATTTTAAAAAAGTTAAACATTGATCCAGATACTCGAGTCAATGCACTAACTGATAAGCAAATTGATGATATTCGTAATTTGTTAAATACAGATTATAAGATTGAAGGTGATTTGCGCCGTGAAGTCTTAATGGATATTAAGCGTCTAACAGATTTGGGCTGCTACCGTGGCTTGCGCCACCGTAAGGGTCTGCCTGTTCGCGGACAAAAAAGTAAAACAAATGCACGTACACGCAAAGGTCCTCGCAGGGCAGTTGCGGGTAAGAAGAAGTAAGGTCGGGTTGAATAATGGCTAAACCAAAAAGCACTAAGAAGCGCGTTCGTAAGAATATTGCCAACGCTGTAGCACACATTAAAGCTTCTTTTAATAATACAATTATCACGTTTACTGATGATTCAGGCAACACGATTAGCTGGGCAACCAGTGGTGGTGCAGGATTTAAAGGTTCTCGTAAAAGCACACCTTTCGCAGCTCAGGTTGCAGCTGAAGAAGCAGCAGTTAAAGCTATGGATCATGGTGTAAAAAATGTTTCAGTATTGGTGAAAGGTCCAGGCTCTGGTCGTGAATCTGCCATGCGTGCAATTGCCGCGGTAGGTTTGAATGTAACATCTATTCGTGATGTAACACCAATTCCACACAACGGTTGTCGTCCGCCGAAACGTCGTCGGGTTTAGGAGTAGTATAGCATGGCTCGTTATTTAGAAGCGAAGTGTCGTCTTTGCCGCCGTGAAGGTGAAAAACTTTTCTTGAAAGGAAGTAAATGTCATTCGGCTAAATGCCCAATGGAAGAGCGTCCTTTTCCTCCTGGTATGCATGGTCAAGGTCGTCGCGTAAAAGTATCCAACTATGGTGTGCAGCTTCGCGAAAAACAAAAAGTTAAGCGTATTTATGGTTTGCAAGAAAAACAATTTTTGCGATACTACAAAGATGCAGATAAAATGACTGGTATTACAGGTACAACATTGTTGCAGCTTTTAGAAAGCCGTTTAGATAATGTTGTTTATCGTATGGGTTTTGCATCTTCACGCACGGAAGCACGTCAAGTGGTTCGTCATAAGCAAGTCCAAGTCAATGGTGCTATTTTAAATATCCCATCTTACCGTGTGAAAGCGGGCGACCGTATTTCTTTGGTTGACTCAGCAAAAGAACACTTGCGTGTAGCTGCTGCGGTTGATGCAGCAGGTCAAAAGGGTTTACCTGAGTGGTTGGATGTTGATTTGCAACAACGCCAAGGGGTTTTCCGTGAATTACCAGTTCGTGATCAGTTGGACGCGGGTATTCGCGAACAGCTTATTGTTGAGCTGTATTCTAAATAAGGTTTTGAGGTTTAAACAGTATGGAGCTTATTAATCCACGTTCTATTTCCATTGAAGAGATGGTTGCAGGTCGTTCCGCCAAAATCGTATTTGAACCTCTTGAACGTGGTTTTGGTACAACGATTGGTAACGGTTTACGCAGAATGTTGTTGTCATCATTGCCTGGTGCAGCAATAACTTCTGTTTCTTTTGATGGTGTGATGCACGAATTTGACTCAATTAGTGGTGTGCGTGAAGATGTAGTCGATATAATTTTGACTTTGAAAGACCTTGATGTTCATATGACAGGGGATACCGCTGAAACATTGAGTCTTGACGTTTCTGGTCCGGCTGTGGTTACTGCTGCAGATATTCAATGTCCAGCAGGCGTAAGTATCCTTAACCCTGAGTTGGTTATTGCTCATCTTAATGATGATGGAAAAATCAAGGCTGAGTTTATTGTTGAAAAAGGTCGTGGTTATGACCCTGCTCAAGATAGAGAGGAAGATGATAGACCAAAAGGTTTTCTTTTGATTGATGCGTCTTATTCGCCTATCCGTCGTGTGGCGATGCGTGTTGAAAATGCGCGTGTTAGCAAGAAGACGAACTATGATAAATTGATTATGGAAGTTGATACTGATGGTTCTATTGACCCTCAGGAAGCAATTAGTGCGGCAGCATCGATGTTGCAAGCACAGCTTAATGTGTTTGTTGATTTTGATGTGGTTGAAGATGAGGCGGCATCAGAAGACGAAGGGGATAATTTGGCAGACTTGTTGAGTCAGCCTATTGATCACCTGGATTTGTCTGTTCGTTCGATGAACTGCCTAAAAAGTGATAATGTATTTTATGTGGGTGACCTTGTTCAGCGTACAGAGCAAGAAATGTTGCGCACACCAAACTTTGGTCGCAAGTCACTGACTGAAATTAAATTGGTTCTTGATAGCATGGGGCTTGAGTTGGGTATGGAAGTTGATGGTTGGACTTCAGAGTCTGCTGTTGAAACAGTTGAAGAGAGTTAAAGAGGAATTACACGATGAGACATCGCAAGCATCGCACATCGCTGGGTCTAGTATCAGGACACCGTCGTGCACTATTAGCAAACTTGGCAACAGCTTTGTTGGAACACGGTAAAATTGAAACTACACAAGCCAAGGCTCGTGCAGTTCAGCCATATGTTGAGAAGTTAATTACACTTGGTAAAAAAGGCGACTTACACTCACGTCGTCAAGCATTATCAAAATTACGTTATCGCCCAATTGTTGACCATTTATTTGGTGATGTAGCTGAGGCATTCAAAGAGCGTCCAGGTGGTTATACACGTATTATCAAAACACGTATTCGTGTTGGTGATGCGGCTCCAATGGCACTTATTGAATTGGTTGAGGATATTAAGGTAGATAATGCCGAGTTAGTTGACGAAGCAGCATAAGGATATATTTGAATGACTTTAAAAAAGCCCTGCACTTGCAGGGCTTTTTTTTTGGGCTAAACTAGGTGATATATAACACTGGAGGTATACTATGACAAAAAGGTTTTTAAGTGGCTTGGCAGTCTCATTGTTTGCCATGTCAACAATAAGTACGGGCGCGGGATTTAGTCCTGCAAGTGTTCGTGCACTTGGTATGGGGGGATCAACGATTGCATCAACACATGGTGTAGATGCATCATTTTGGAACCCTGCTGCTTACGGTTTTTTCGGGCAAGATAATTCCAGTGCTGAAGCAAAGTCGGTAGATAACACTAAGATGTCAGATAAAAGCTTTGGGCTTGACTTGCCAAATGTTACAGGTGGGTTGAGTGTTTTTGGCCCCATCGAAGCTAACAGGCTTAAGCTTCAAGCATTGCCAGATCCTACGACTCTTACAACGACAGGTCAGCTTAGTGCGACACAAATTCAAGATACGGCTAAGATTATCAATGGGCTTGCATCATTGGATCCGGCGCCTATGGGTGCAGATGCTTTTGTTGATGCAACAATTGGTGCGCGAGTATCCAATTATGGGATTGGTGTGCATGATACTTTTGACGCTAATGTTGGTCTTAGTATTGATGCGATTAATGTTGGGTTTAGCAATGTTTTTAGTGCATTTGTCGCTCCCAATACGCTGCTTCCAAACACTATTCCCCCAGGGGCACTTAACTATTTCTCAACTGCGCAGGCTAACAGTATGGTTAGCTCTCTTACGGCTGGCGCTAACCTGTCGGTAAGTGAAGCCAATGCTGTAGTGGTTGCCTATGATGCAGCATTGTCAGCAGATCCTACAGCAGCAGGGCAGCAACAGCAGAATGCTGATGCCATGGCGACCATTGCAAATGCGTCGGGTAGGGATATTGCTGGCAATAACACGGCCTTATCAACTCGGGGTGTAAACATTGTCGAAGTTGGATTTACTTATGGTCATGCTATTAATGATGCGTTAAGTATAGGTGGTGTGATTAAATATATGAAAGCAGATATTATTGCTACAGACGTTAAAATTTTTGCGCAGAATAACGGTGTAAGCTTTAACAAAGATAGTCTAGAGAGTAGTACGGATTTCGGGCTTGACCTTGGGATAATGTATAGGTTGCCAGCGTGGCAATTTGGTTTAACCGTGCGAAACCTAAATTCCCCATCCTTTCAGCATTCAGGTGTAGGTACATTTTCTGGTAAGCCTTATACTTATGAGTTGAAGCCTCAAGCTAAGGTTGGTGCAGCTTGGATACCTAGCGATACAGTAACTGTGGAATTAGGTTATGATTTAACTAAAAATGAGGGTGCAGTACCATCAAGCCAATCTCAGTATTGGAACATTGGTGCAGAATGGGATGCTTTTAATGTTGTGGCACTACGCTTGGGTGCATTCCAAAACACAGCACAAACAGATATAGGTTTGGTGCCAACGCTAGGTTTGGGTGTTAATTTATGGGCTATGCGCGTTGATATTGCCGCGGCAATGTCGACGAAGAAAATAGACTTTGATGGCGGCACTGTGCCTGCCTACTTTGCAGCAGGGCTTGCCTTATCTTCTGATTTCTAAATTACTTTTAATGTAATCTTTGGTGTAAAGAAGGGGTGTGTAAGCACCCCTTTTTTGTAGATGAATTTTAAATGATTGTTTTTTCATATTCTATCTGTTAGAAATCGCCGCGCTTGGAGCGGATGTCGTCTTGTGAGGGTAATCACATGTTAAGTAATGTTGCTGAACAAAAGGTTCAGGTTCGTTCTTTGCTATTCTGGCAACTAGGGGCAGTAATAATATCTGCTGCTATTGTTTTTGTGTTGTTCTCAGGTTCGTTGGCGGTTCTCTATGGGGGTTGTTTGACGATACTGTCAACGTGGCATGTTTATAAAAGTGTACGCGTGGCAGGTGCTGATAGAGTGCGACTGCTTAAGTTGGCTGGGATAAGGTTTATGTTGTTTTTACTGGCTTTGGCTACGGGGATCTATCTTCTTGGCCTGCAGCCAGTGGCAATGATTGCGGGAGTAGCGTGCGCCTATATTGCGATGTACGCTGGTAGTCTGGCAATAAGTTTTGAGAAAATGAAGGGAGATGGTCTTGGCTGAACACGGGCATGTTGAACAGGGGCAAATGGCAGATCATGCAGAAGAGCATGGTGCAACCATTGCAGATCACTTAGAATATTGGACTTATAAGTTTGATGATAGTAACCCATTTATGCAAATCCATGTGGATACCATGATTGTGACAGGTGTGATTGCATTGTCTTTGATTGGGTTTGCACTTTGGTTGCGTGGTAGGATTACTGAAGGTGCACCAACAGGTGCGCAAAACTTCATTGAGACAGTTGTAGAATTTATCAATGAGACAGTTGATAATAACTTTGCTGTGCATAATCCTTGGATGGCACCGCTTGCATTTACGATTTTTGTGTTTATTTTCTTGTGTAATACGGTTGATATTTTACCTGCATATTTACTAGGTCATATTGCACATGCGTTTGGTGCTCCTGCATTCCGTCCTGTGCCAACGAATGATTTGAATCTGCCTTTGGCTATGGCGTTGTCGGTATTTGCAATGACGCTTTATTATGAGCTTAAGCTTAAGCCTATGCATTTCTTGAAAGATGTGGTGAATGAGCCCTTTACAAGCTTGGTTCCGATGTGGGCAAAGCCAATTGTAATGCCTATTAATATTGTTTTGAAAATTGTAGAGGAAGTGGCTAAGCCTTTGAGTCTTTCTTTCCGGCTGTTTGGTAATATGTTTGCGGGCGAGGTTATTTTCTTGCTGATTGCATTCTTGTTGTTTGCAGATTCATTGGACAGCTTGTTGAGTGTGGGTGGCATCATTGCTGAAATTTTAGGTTTCGTGATTGCTTTGGGCTGGTCATTCTTCCATATGTTTATTGGCTTGCTTCAAGCCTTTATCTTTATGACTCTAACGGTGGTGTATCTATCAATGACGCATCAGCCGGTAGAGCACTAATCGCAAAGCGATGTATTTTAAAAAAAGTAGTAAAACTAAGGAGTAGTAAAAATGGATGCAACAGTAATCATCACCGCTGCGACAGCAATTTCTGTCGGTATAATTTTGGCAGCTGCAGGTTTAGGCTCTGCAATTGCTTGGGGCTTGATTTGTGCGAAAACTATGGAAGGTATTTCTCGTCAGCCAGAAATGCGCTCAACATTAGTGTTTAACATGTTTATTTTCGCAGGTTTGATGGAATCTTTCCCGTTTATTATTATGGCATTCGCACTATGGTTCGTATTTGCTAACCCATTTTTGGGCTAATTCGCGAATATTAAGAACTTTAAAGGGGTAAAGAAATGAGTGTAGACTTAACATTAGTTGGACAAATGGTCGTTTTCTTAACGATGGTAGTTTTGTTGGGTAAACTTCTTTATCAACCTTTGAATGATGCGATGGCAGCTAGGACGCAAAAGATTGAAGAAGGTCTTGCTGCGGCAGAAGCTGGTAAAAATGCACAAGCGGATGCGGAAGCGGAAGTGAAAGCGAAAATCGAGGAAGCCAAGCAAAAGGCGCAAGAGATTGTGGCTGGTGCTGAGCGTCGCGCATTAGAGGTTTCAGAAGAAGCTGTTAATAAAGCGCGCCATGATGCAGAGCTTATTATTCAAGGTGCGAAAGAAGAAGCAGAAGCAGAAGCAGGTCGTGTGCGTCTAGGTTTGCAAAAAGAGGTGGTTTCTTTGGCTGTTTTGGCGGCTGAAAAAATTGTCGAGGCAGAGCTTGATGAAAGTAAGCACGCAGCATTGATTGAAAAAGTCATTGCTGAAGGTGTGTCCGCATGAGTACAGAAAGATCAATAGCTAGCCGTTACGCAGCGGCTTTGTTTGAATTGCATCAAGAAGGTATTGATGTCGCAGAAGACTTGAGCAAAGTTGCACAAGTTACTGAAAATGAAGATGCACAAGCACTATTGATAAATTCACAAATTGCAGCTGAGGATCGTGCCAAAGCGGTGTTGAAAGCTGCAAAAGTGAAAGATGAGTATGTGCTTCGTTTGCTGGTCATGCTATGTTCACGGAATAAAGCTACGTTATTGACTTTAATCAATGAGATACTTGATAAGTTAATACGTGAGGAAAAATCAGAGGTGATGGTTGATGTGACTGTTGCTAAAGATTTAAAAGCAGACCTTGCAGGTAAACTAAAAGAATCAATCAGTGCTGGTTTGGGTAAAGCGGTCGAGTTGAATGTTAAGACCGATGCTTCGATTCTAGGTGGTTTGATTCTAAATATTGGCGACCGCCAAATTGATCACTCTGTACGTGGCCGTATTAATGGCTTGAAACGTGCATTGTCGGTTTGATTAGATACAGAGGATATTGAGATTATGAAACTTGATACAGCAGAAATTAGTTCTATTATTAAAGAGCAAATCAAGGGTTTTGAGGCCAGTGCAAATGATGCAAACGTTGGGCGTTTGATTTCAGTTGGTGATGGTGTTGCTTTGGTTCATGGCCTAGGTGCAGCAATGGCTGGTGAAATGCTTGAATTTCCTGGTAATACATTAGGCATGGTTTTAAACCTTGAGCAAGACAGTGTTGGTGCCATCATTTTTGGTGAATACACGCATTTAGCAGAAGGTGATGAAGTTAAATGTACGGGCCGTATTTTTGAAGTGCCTGTAGGTCACGGTCTGAAAGGGCGTGTGCTTAATGCCTTGGGTCAACCTATTGATGGTAAAGGTGCAGTAGAGAATGATGGTTTTGATGCTGTTGAGAAGATTGCGCCAGGTGTAATTGAACGTAAATCTGTTGATCAGCCTTTGCAGACAGGTATTAAAGCAATTGACTCCATGGTTCCTGTTGGGCGCGGTCAACGTGAGTTGATTATTGGTGACCGTCAAACAGGTAAAACAGCAATTGCGATTGACACTATTATCAATCAAAAAGATACAGGTGTGACTTGTGTATATGTAGCGGTTGGGCAAAAAGCTTCTACTGTAGCTAATGTTGTTCGTACATTGAAAGAACATGATGCTTTGGATCATACCATTGTTGTATCAGCCAGTGCTTCTGAAGCTGCTGCATTGCAATACATTGCACCTTACGCTGGCTGTACTATGGGTGAGTACTTCCGCGACCGTGGTGAAGATGCGCTTATTATTTATGATGACCTTACAAAACAAGCTTGGGCTTATCGTCAAATCTCTTTGATTTTGCGTCGTCCTCCTGGTCGTGAAGCTTATCCTGGTGATGTGTTCTACATTCACTCTCGTTTGTTAGAGCGCGCATCACGTGTTGATGAGACTTATGTTGAAAAGTTCACCAATGGTGAAGTGAAAGGTAAAACAGGTTCTTTGACCTCATTGCCAATCATTGAAACTCAAGAAGGTGATGTTTCTGCATTCGTGCCAACCAACGTAATTTCGATTACAGATGGTCAGATTTTCTTGGAAACTTCAATGTTTAACTCAGGTCAACGCCCAGCAATTAATGCTGGTTTGTCTGTATCCCGTGTTGGTGGTGCTGCACAAACTAAAGCCATGAAAAAAGTTGGTGGTGGCTTGCGTCTTGATTTGGCTCAATACCGTGAACTGGCGGCATTTGCGCAGTTTGCATCTGATTTGGATGAGGCAACTCGTGCACAAATCGAACGTGGTAAGCGTGGTGTTGAAGTGTTGAAGCAAGATGAAAATTCACCGCAGTCTGTTGCAGAAATGACAGCGGTATTATTTGCGCTTAATAATGGTGATTTGGATGATATTGATGCCAATAAGATTGTTGCTTTTGAAAAAGCTTACATCACTTATTTAAACTCAAACTATGCTGATTTCATCAAGTCTTTGAATGCAACACCAGCATTAAGCGATGAAGTTACAGACACTTTGAAGAAAGCAGTAGCAGACTTTAAAGCGACTGGCACCTACTAAGAGGAGCTAACCAATGGCATCGGCTAAGGAAATACGTGGGCAAATTAAGGCCACGCAAAACACTTCGAAGATTACCAAAGCCATGGAAATGGTTGCGGCAAGTAAAATGCGTAAAGCACAAGATGCGGTGGCCTCATCACGTGCTTATGCTGAAGGCATACATGCTATCATTGCAAACCTAACCCAAGCTCACCCTGAGTATAAACATCCTTTTATTACACCTCGTGATGAAGTAAAAAAGGTTGCTTATATTGTGGTGTCCTCAGATAAAGGTTTGTGTGGTGGTTTGAATACAAACGTGTTTAAACATGCATTAACAAGTATGAAGGAAGTACAGGAAACGGCTGAGATTGAAGTGCTCAATATAGGTCGTCGTGCTGGCTTGTTTATGAAGCGTGTTGCACCACTTACAGCAAGTGTTGAAGATATCAGTGACCAGCCTGTATTGTCCGAGGTTTTACCGATTGTGACACTTGCAGCTGAAAAGTATATCAAAGGCGAATATGATGAAGTTCGCTTGGTGTTCAACACGTTTGTGAACACTATGACGCAAACACCAACAGAAGTGACTTTGATCCCTAGCCCTGAGCCAGAGGTTGAAAATTTATCTGGTCATTGGGATTACATATATGAGCCAGATAGTAAAGAGGTTCTTGATGGATTGTTGCGCCGTTATATTGAGACGCTTGTTTATCAGTCTGTGTTGGAAAACAAAGCTTGTGAACAATCGGCACGAATGGTTGCAATGAAATCTGCAACAGATAATGCAAAAGATATTATATCTGATTTGCAAATTACTTATAACAAGGCGCGTCAAGCAGCAATTACGCAAGAACTTGCTGAAATTTGTGCCGGTGCAGCAGCTGCATAGTCAAATAGGAGATATTCAATGAGTGTAGGAACAATTGTACAAATCGTAGGTCCAGTAGTGGATGTTCGTTTTCCAGCTGGTGAGTTGCCAGCAATTTATAACGCGTTGAAATTGAAGGATGTTAATTTGACGCTTGAAGTGCAGCAGCATGTTGGTGATAACATTGTGCGCTGTGTTGCCATGGGTGCAACAGATGGCTTGAAACGCGGTCTTGAGGTTGATGACACAGGTGCTGCGATTAAAGTGCCTGTTGGTAAAGCGACATTGGGTCGTATTATGAATGTATTGGGTGACGGTATTGACTTTGAAGGTTCTGAAGTTAAATCGGAAGACACTTGGGAAATCCATCGTGCTGCCCCAGTGTTTGATGAGTTGGCACCTGCTAACGACATTCTTGAAACAGGTATTAAAGTGATTGACTTGATGGCACCAATTGCTAAAGGTGGTAAAGTTGGTCTGTTTGGTGGTGCGGGTGTTGGTAAAACCGTAAACATGATGGAGTTGATTAACAATATCGCAACAGGTCATGGTGGTTTCTCAGTGTTTGCGGGTGTTGGTGAACGTACACGTGAAGGAAACGATTTCTACTACGAAATGAAAGAGTCAAACGTACTTGATAAAGTGGCGTTGGTTTATGGTCAAATGAATGAGCCTCCAGGTAACCGTCTTCGTGTTGCTTTGACTGGTTTGACCATGGCTGAGTATTTCCGTGATGAAGGGCGTGATGTACTTATCTTTATTGATAATATTTATCGTTATTCACTAGCTGGTGTGGAAGTATCGGCACTATTGGGTCGTATGCCATCAGCGGTGGGTTACCAACCTACACTTGCTGAAGAAATGGGTAGATTACAAGAGCGTATTGCTTCAACGAAGAAAGGATCAATTACTTCGGTGCAAGCTGTTTATGTACCTGCGGATGACTTAACGGATCCTGCTCCTGCAACAACATTTGCGCATTTGGACTCTACTATCGTATTGTCACGTCAAATTGCGGAGCTTGGTATTTATCCAGCGGTGGATCCTTTGGATTCAACCTCTCGTCAGCTTGACCCTAAAATTGTTGGTATTGAGCATTATGAAGTTGCACAAGGTGTACAACGTACCTTGCAACGCTATAAAGAGCTTCAAGATATTATTGCAATTTTGGGTATGGATGAGTTGTCTGATGAAGATAAGATGACAGTGAACCGTGCACGTAAGATTCAGAAGTTCTTGTCTCAACCTTTCCATGTTGCAGAAGTATTCACAGGTTCTCCAGGTGTATATGCTAAGAAAGATGAAACCATTAAAGGTTTCAAAGGTCTTTTAGCTGGTGATTATGATCATATCCCAGAACAAGCATTCTACATGGTTGGTTCGATTGAAGAAGCTGTTGAGAAAGCAGAAAAAATGCAGGCTAAAGGTTAATTATCATGTCTAGCATGGAAGTTTTAGTCGCTACAGCTGAGCGTGAAGTTTATAGTGGTCAAGCAACCATGTTAATTGTACCTGGTGCTGAGGGTGAGCTTGGTATTTTACCAAAACATAGCCCTTTATTATCTGCTTTAAAATCAGGCGAACTACAAATTACCAATGGTGATGAAGTAGATGAGGTGTTTGTTTCTGGTGGTTACATGGAAGTACAACCAGACAAGGTAACAATTTTGGCAGATACTGCAGAGCGTGCCTCTGATATGGATGAAGCTGAAATTGTTGCAGCTCAACGTCGTGCTGAAGAGATTGTTGCATCTAAAAGTGCTGACGTTGATTTGGCTATGGCTGAAGCTGAGCTTGCAATACTCACTGCGCGCTTACGTTTACTAAGAAAAAAACGTAAGTAATTGAGAAGCTATTTGCATATTACTGTAAAAGGTCGCCTTTTGGCGGCCTTTTTTATGCTAAATATTGCTTGTTGTACGCTTTCTTTTTAAAGTAAGCCATGGTTGTTCAAAAGGAAAAACATTCACATGTGAGCAGGCGGCTAAAAATTTGCGGTATTACTCGTCTAGAGGATGCGCTGCTGGCATCAGAATGTGGAGCAGATGCCATAGGTTTTGTGTTTTATGATAAATCACCACGCTATATCCATCCTGAAAACGCGAATAAAATTATTCAGGCTTTGCCACCTTTTTTGACGATTGTAGGATTGTTTGTCAACCCTACACAAAATGAAATTGATGATACATTAGCAGTGTGTTCGCTTGATGTTATACAACTTCATGGCGATGAATCGGCTGATTTTTGTGCGTCCCAAAATCGCAGGGTGATTAAAGCTCTTCCTGTTTCTGAACCGAAAGATTTAATGCGTATTACTGCTTATGATTGTACAGTATTGCTCGATGCCAAAGCTCCTTCAGGTGTCTATGGTGGTACAGGCAATAGTTTTGATTGGGGTATGCTAAGCGAGGTCACACATGATTTCCCCCTTATCCTTGCCGGCGGTATAGATGCGAATAATGTGGTTGATGCAAAACGTATCCAAGGCTTTTATGCATTAGATGTATCTTCTGGAGTAGAGTCTGCTAAGGGCATTAAAGATAAACAAAAATTAAAAGAATTATGTGAGAAGTTCTGTGATTGATTATGACTTAAGCATCAAACATGCGCCAGATGAAGGTGGTCACTTTGGAGAGTACGGTGGTCGTTTTGCTGCTGAAACTTTGATGCAGCCTTTAAAGGAAATTGAGGATGCGTTTTTTTCAGCATGGGCTGATCCAAGCTTTCATAAAGAGCGCCTAGATTTACTGAAGAATTATGTGGGTCGCGCAACACCGCTTTACCATGCAAAACAATTAACGGCTGAAGTTGGTGGCGCACAGATTTATTTAAAACGAGAAGACCTAAACCATACGGGTGCTCATAAAGTCAACAATACGATTGGACAGGCTTTGCTGGCTCGCCGTATGGGTAAAAAGAAGGTGATTGCTGAAACAGGGGCAGGGCAGCATGGTGTCGCCACAGCAACCGTTGCTGCAATGTTTAATATGCAATGCGATATTTATATGGGGCGTGAAGATATTCGTAGGCAAGCACCTAATGTGTTTCGCATGAAGTTGCTAGGTGCGAATGTTATTCCCGTTGATTCAGGTAATGCAACCTTAAAAGATGCTGTCAATGAAGCTCTGCGTGTTTGGGTAGCATCATGTGAAGACACCTATTATATTTTTGGTACTGCGGCAGGTCCACACCCTTTTCCTCTCATGGTTAGACAGTTTCATACTGTTATTGGTCAAGAAGCCAGAGAGCAGTGCTTGGTACAAGCAGGCAAGCTTCCAGATGTTGCTGTAGCGTGTGTGGGTGGAGGCTCTAATGCTATGGGGCTGTTGCACCCACTATGGGATGATACCAGTGTACGCCTGGTGGCTGTTGAAGCAGGTGGTCATGGCTTAAACTCTGGCGAACACGCGGCATCACTTGCCAAAGGTAAGCCTGGTATTATTCATGGAAGTTTAAGTTATGTTTTAGCTGATAATGAAGGGCAAATCTCTGCAGATGCACATAGTATCTCAGCAGGTTTAGACTATCCTGGTGTAGGACCTGAACTGGCATTTATGATGAAAGAAGGGCGTTTAGACTTAGATAGTGCCACAGATGATGAAGCCTTGGAAGCCTTTCAGGTATTAACCAAAGCTGAAGGTATTATACCCGCACTGGAATCTAGCCATGCTTTAGCTGCAGGGATGCGTATTGCAGCAACGATGGAACAAGATCAAGTTGTGCTTATCAATTTATCGGGGCGTGGTGATAAAGACTTAGGTACTGTTATGGATCTGTTGGGTTTTGATGATGAGGGGAAATCATGAGCAAGCGTTTAGCAGAAGTTTTTGCGCGCTGTGAAGCAGAAAGTAGGTCTGCACTTGTGGGTTATTTAACTGCAGGAGATCCATCGGTTGAAATATCTGAAAAGTTGATGCTTAGTCTTGCTGAACATGTAGATATTATTGAAATCGGTCTTCCTTTTTCAGATCCTATGGCTGATGGTCCAGTGATTCAGGCTGCCAGTGAACGGGCACTTGCAGCAGGCACACATTTTGATGATGTGCTGTGTATTGCAAAAAGTATTCGAGACAAACATCCTGATATTGGTATTGTGCTCATGGGCTATGCCAATGTTCCTTATACCATAGGATTTGAAGTATTTGCACAACGTGCTTCTGCAGCAGGTGTGGATGGCGTGTTGTTGGTCGATATACCCGCTGAGGAAAGTGCTTTGTGTGCCGATATATTTAAGCAACATGGTTTGAGTCAAATCATGTTGTTAGCACCGACATCTACCGAAGAAAGAATACAATTAGCGGCAGATACAGGTGATGGGTTTATTTATTATGTATCCCTTGCAGGTATTACTGGGGCAGAGATGGGGGAAGTAGCTAAAATTAAAGATAAGTTGTCATTAATTCGACAATACTCTAAGCTCCCTATATGTGTAGGTTTTGGTGTGAAAACAACTAAGCAAGCAGCAGACCTTGCAAGCTTTGCTGATGGTGTTGTGGTTGGCAGTTATTTTGTGAGTCAAATCACATCCAATATGAATGCGGAAGATGTTATAGTGGATAACCTATCGACATCTGCCTCAGCATTGGCCTCAGCAATGTATAAGGCGATATAAGCTGTGGAATTGGAGTATAGATGAAAATTCGAGTGTTAGGCTGTTATGGTGGGCAGCTATTGGGCTTTCACCTGACCTCTTTTTTGGTGAATGATACTGTATTGTTAGATGCAGGGTCGCCGACTGAAATCCTCACGCTTGAAGAACAAGGTAATATTGAACATATTTTCCTTTCGCATACCCATCTCGACCACATCAAGGATATTGCATTTTTGGCGGATAATCGTTCTTTGAAGCGCTGGGGTGGGCAACCTGAAGCTAGTGCAATCACGATTCATAGTTTACAAGAAAACTTAGACACACTATCTGAACACTTTTTGAATAATATTGTATGGCCAGACTTTACCAAGATACCAACCAAAAAAGACGGTATTTTGAAAATGAGTAGCTTTAAGGCAGAGGAAGTTATTGAGGTTGATGGTCTAAAAGTTACGCCTATTCGTGTTGAGCATCCTGTGCCTTGTACAGGCTTTTTATTGGATCAAGGTGGTGCACAAATGATTTTCACAGCTGATACTGGGCATACGGATAGAATCTGGGAAATTGCTAATGCTCAGCCCAATTTGCGTGCTTTGATTATTGATTGCTCATTTCCTAACAACTGTGAGGAATTGGCAGAGATTAGTGGTCATTTGACCCCCAAAGGTATGGCACAAGAATTGAAAAAATTAGATCGTTTGGGTGAAATTCCTATTTATTTATATCATATGAAACCAGAAGTTTTGACAGAAATGGCTTCAGAGGTTGAAGCTGAAAGTATTCCTCACTTGCGTATGCTAACGCAAGTTGATGAGCTTATCATCGAAGCTTAACTGGTTTTTTAAAGGAAGTTATATGAGTTGGTTAACCCGTTTAATTGAGCGACCTAAAAGTATTTTGGGTTCAAGCAAGGATAGTGACACACCTGATGGCTTATGGATCAAATGTCCAGGCTGTGCAGATACTTTGTATAATAAAGAGCTGATGCGCTCAGACATGGTATGCCCTCGCTGCAATCAACATTTGCGCCTACCTACGGCGGATCGTGCCTCTTTTTTGTTTGATGCAGACAGCTATGATGAATGTGACACTCATTTGTTTTCTAAAGATGTTTTGCAATTTAAAGACCAAAAGCGTTATGGTGAACGTATCAAGGCTGCCAATAAAAAGGCAGGGAAAAATGATGCAGCACGTAATTATCTAGGTGATATTGAAGGTGTAACAACTTCAGTGACCATGTTTGAATTTGCCTATATGGGTGGAAGCATGGGCTCTGTAGTTGGTGAAAAAATAGTTTTGGGTATGGAGCGAGCACTTGAACGTGGTTGCCCCTATCTATTGGTTACCGCCTCAGGCGGAGCACGCATGCAGGAAGGTATCTTGTCATTGATGCAAATGGCAAAAACATCTTCTGTAGTGAACAAGCTGAATGAAGCCAAGCTTCCATTTGTGTGTTTGTTGACAGACCCAACCATGGGTGGTGTGTCAGCATCGGTTGCATGGCTTGGTGATGTGATTATTGCAGAGCCAGGGGCTTTGATTGGTTTTGCAGGGCCACGAGTGATTCAAGAAACCGTGGCAGAAGATTTGCCTGAAGGTTTTCAGCGTGCAGAGTTTTTACTTGAGCATGGTTTGATTGATGATGTAGTTGACCGTCGTGAGCAACGTACTTACCTCAAAACACTGTTTGACCATCTGATGGCAAGAGCTTATCGGCAAACCCATTAAATCATGAAGCAAGATAAGCCTCATTCTGTTGAGGCTTGGTTAGAAGCACTGGGAATGCCGAGTGCTGATCGAAATTATTTACCAGGACATGAACGTGTTCAAATGTTGCTTGATGCAGCGGAGAAGGAAGGTGTCTTTTTTCAGCGTCCTCTGCTGCGTATTCGTGTAGCGGGCACCAATGGTAAAGGTTCGACGGCACATTTTTTAGCACAAGCCTTACAACACTGTGGATATAAAGTTGGTCTTTATACGTCACCACATATTATGCAGTTTCATGAGCGTATGCGTATTCAAAGTGTTCCAATTTCTAATTCACAACTTACAGATCTTATGGCAAAGATGATGCCGTTGGCATTGGATGCTGGAGCTTCTTATTTTGAAACAGCGACAGTGTTGGCATTGAGCCACTTTAGTATGCATCAGGTGGATGTAGAAATTTTAGAAGCAGGTGTGGGTGCAAAGTTAGATGCAACTACGGCTGTGCTTGCAGATGTAGGTGTATTGACACCTGTTGCCTTGGATCACCAAGATTGGTTGGGCAATGATTTGGTATCCATTGCCCAAGATAAGGCATATGTTTTTCAAGGCTGTGATATCAAAGTGAGTGCACCCCAAGCACCAGAAGTGAAGCAGGTTTTAGCGCAGATGGATTATAATATTGTTGAAGCTAAGCCTTTGCTTGAGCCATTGGCGGTGTTGGGTATTCATCAACAAGAAAATGCAGGTGTGGCTTGGCAAGTATTGCAGCAGCTTCAGAGTCATCATAAGGCATTTGAATCATTAGATTTAAATGGTTGTTTACAGGTATTGAAGCAAGCAAATATTGCAGGTCGCTTGCAGGTGTATTCTTGTTTACAGCATACTTTTTGGTTGGATGCGGCACACAATAGCCATGCAATCGATGCTTTGCTGCCAACACTAGCTTCATTAGGGCATATGTTTGATGTGATTATTTTATGTACAAGGCAAGATAGAGATTTGAGTGATTGTGTACCGAAATTGGAGTCATTTGCGCATAAAATGGTGGTGATGACAGGAGATGGAAAACATGCCTATGCTTCAGTGGAGCAAGCACTTGAAGCGGAAACCAAAGCTGTGACTTCGGGGCGATTTCTTGTTTTAGGCTCCTTTATAACCTTAGGTGCAGCTTTACAATGGATGGAAGAGCATGAGCATTCATATTTATATCAATCATGAGAAACAATGTTGGTAAGTTTATGTGTACTTTCATGAAAGGAAAAATGATAAATATTGTGTTTATGGTATTTTATATCATCATTTGTGCATGAGTTCAATTTATGTAGATGCTGAAGAAATTAAACGCTTTGAAGCCATTGCTGCAGAATGGTGGGATCCTAACGGTCGGTTTAAACCATTGCATCAAATTAACCCTTTACGTTTGGATTATATTGCACAGCGTGTAGATTTAAGTGCCGCTAAAGTTTTAGATGTTGGCTGTGGTGGTGGTCTGCTTGCTGAAGGCATGGCAAAGCGTGGTGCTGAGGTGACAGGTATTGACCGCTCACCCAAGGCATTAAGTGTTGCTGCTGTTCATGCAGAGCAGTCAGGTGCGCAAGTGGACTATCAAGAGAATGATGCGGAAACATGGGCAAAAACACATCAGGACACATATGATGTGGTGACTTGCTTAGAGGTGTTGGAGCATGTCCCTGATGTGGAGCGAGCAGTCAAAGCTTGTGCCGATATGCTCAAGCCAGGTGGTTTGTTTTTCTTTGCTACATTAAATCGTACACCAGAGTGTTATCTTAAAGCTATCATTGGTGCTGAATATTTGATGGGTTGGTTGCCTAAGGGCACACACCAATACAATAAATTTATTCGTCCATCAGAGATGATTCAAGCGGTTCGCTATGCTGGTTTAGAAGAGCAGGATATGCAGGGAATGAGTTATCGAATGTTATTGGGGCAGTTCTATTTATCGCATAATTTGAATGTGAACTATTTAGGTTTTGCGCGGAAACCTGCCTAAGTAGGTGGTTGTGCGCAGGCTTATTGTTGCTAGCTTTTGTTTGCTGCCTGTATATGCAAGTGCAGCAACCATGGTTGCGGATAAAATACAGCAAGACAGCTATGGGCAAATTTCAGCATCAGGACAAGTGCAGCTTGAAGGCAAAGATATTCGGATTAAAGCTGAGTCTTTACATGTTGATGTAGATTCTCAAGCTGGTGTTTTGCAACAAGCTACAGTGTATTTTGATGGTTACACGCTCAAAGGCGAACGTTTGCAGCGTATTGACCTTGAGCAATTTAAAGGTGAAAACGTAGAGTTTAGTACCTGCCCAGAAGATGAATGGGCATGGTCAATTGTTGCTGATGAAGCAAGTTTAGATAAAGAAGAAGGTTTATTTACGGCGAAAGGTGCTTGGTTTGAATGGGGTGGGGTTCCTGTGTTGTATGCACCTGTTTGGCGGCAAGCCTTAAGTCGCCGTTCGGGTTTTTTGATGCCTAAGCTTGCCAATAGTAGCCGTAGAGGGTCTGAATTGTTCTTACCTTTTTATTGGGCAGCGGCACCGAATTGGGATGTATTGTTTAAGCCTCACTGGATGTCGAAACGGGGGATGATGTCAGATGTTGAGTGGCGATACATGTCCAATCAATATCAAGCTTCGGTACAAGTGCAAAGCATTTATGATAAAGAAACACAAACACAACGGGGGCGATTGCTAAGTGATACAGTTTGGAAATTTAGCCCTGCGGTTCAAGCTGATATTAATATTGATACAATCATGAAAGACGATGGTTTGTATGTTGCAGACTTTCCTATGTTAGGAGAAAATGTGTCCAAGGCATACTTAACCAGTAGTGCTGCTTTAAGTTGGAAAGAAGGTCGGGATAGTGCATCGTTAAGCACACGATACCAGCAACGTTTGGGTGGCCTTAGTAATGATGGTACATTGCAAGTCTTACCACGCTTTGAAACGCAAAACTATGTCGATATTGGTTTGCCCTCACAATTATCGATACATCAGCAAACAACCCAATTTGATAGAGTTTCAGGTTTTTCAGGTGTTCGCTCAGGTCTAAAGTCTTCGCTAACTATACCATGGTATATGCAAGGTGGTGCAGTATCGCTTTTTTGGGGTGTTCAGGGGCAAATTGTAGGTTATGATACACAAGACTTTACCACACAAACCTCATCCTATGCTGCCTTAGCTTCCAGCCTGCAACTTGAAGCACCGTTTGAGCGTATGTTTGGGCAACAATGGCGACATGAAGTTAAACCTATTTTGCGTATTGATGTGTCAACATCACCCAATCAAGCCGATATACCTAGGTATGATTCAGTTCTATTACCGCTAAGTATTACCAATATTCTGCAAGGCAATCGTTACTCTGGTTGGGATAGGTTTGAGCGTATGCAGCGGATAAGTCTTTTGCTGGAGTCATCCTTGGAACACAAGAGTGAGCAGTTGAATGTACGTAGGGTACTTGAAGGGAAGCTAGGTCTGGTGTGGGATGACTTACAAACATCGGTTGATGCAAGTGTTGATGCACCGCCAGCCAATCGTGTATCCAATTTGTTGGCAGAAATAACTTGGTTGCCCAGTGTGCAAACACGGCTTTCAGTGGGTGGTCAGCATGATCCAAAGTTGGATGATTGGGTAGAGTCTCATGCTAGCTTGCGCTGGTCTGGTGAGCAGCAACAATACCTATCTGTTTCATGGCAGCGTACCAAAGCCAGTCACTCCAGTGCTTTAGAGTCACTGAATGCAAGTGGGAAAGCTCAGTTAAATCAGCGTTGGCATACATATGCTTCAGTTCAATATGATTTGTTAAAAGGCTATACGCTGCAGGCCATTGCAGGCTTGAAGTATGAGCATGCATGTTGGCGTTTGGGCGTGGAAAGATACACGAACTACTTGGTTGGTAGTAGTGATACCAATGATATTGGGACGCGCATCTTGCTCGAATTTGATGGTCTAGGTAGCTTTGGTGATGGATAATTTTGTGAGGTTTATTTTGATTAGTAAGAGAAGTATTTTGGGTTTGATGTTTGTTATGTTTGTCTCGGCGCCAGCTTATGCTGAACGCTTGGATGCGATTGCAGCCGTGGTAAATGGTGAAGTCGTAACTTGTTACGAGGTTGCGCAAGCTGAAAAAGCTTTAAAAGAGCAATTGGTGCAACAGGGTATTGCATTACCCAGTGATGATGTGATTTATCAGCGAAGTTTGGATGAGCGAGTGATGCGAGCATTACAGCATCAAGAAGCACAAAACCTTGAAATAAAAGTTGGTGCTGAAGAAGTTGCGGCAGCCATGGCAGATGTTGAAAAACGGAACAATCTTGAGCCTGGTCAGCTGGAAAGTGTGCTGAAAGCGCAAGGTATTGATGTAGAAAACTATCGCAGGACATTAAAAGATAGGTTGTTGAGTACGCGATTGATGAACATTGCAGTGCGTTCAAAAATTAGCATTAGTGAAGAAGCTATGCGTGAGTATTACCGTAAACATTTGAAAAACCCTAAGCCTGTACGTGAAGTTCGTGTTGCGCAGTTATTTATCGCACTGCCAGCTGAAGCAGATTCAGTAGAAGTAGAAGCAACACGACAGCGGGTAAATAGTTTATATCAACAGTTAAAGTCAGGTGCTGATTTTGCGCGTATGGTTACCTTGGAATCGGATGCGCCTGATTCAACTTCAGGTGGTGATATGGGTTGGGTGTCTCCTGGAGCCGTTAAAGGTGCTTTTGCACAAGTATTTAAGCTTAAAGTGGGTGAAATAACCGATGTGATTCGTTCCTCGGGTGGTTTTCATATCCTTAAAGTTACTGATGAACGTATGCGTAAACCAGAAAGTACGAAAGCCTATGAAGAAGTACATGCAAGGCATATTTTGATTAAGATTCCTGATAGTGCTGATATGAATACACAAATTAAAATCAGGCAACGTGCAGAGAAAATTGCTGAGGAAATGCAAGGCGTTTCTGATGAGGCTTTTGCTGTTCGGGCTAAAGAATTATCACAAGGGCCAAGTGCTCCACGAGGCGGTGACTTGGGTTGGTTTAAACCAGGGCAGATGGTTCCAGCATTTGATAAAGTTGTTTTTTCTATGAAGGCTGGTGAAACAAGTGGTGTGGTTGAGACACGATTTGGCTTGCATATTATTCGCGTGGTGGAAAAACGAAAAGTAAATCCCAATGCCTTTGAAGCACGCAAAGCTGAAATTGAGCAGCGTTTGATTGCTGCTGAAATGCAGCAGCAAGTTCCACGTTGGTTAAATAGTCTAAAAGAAAAAGCACAAATTCAAGAGATGAGTTGTAAAGACTTATTGCCTAAAGCGAAGGCTGACAAGGTCACAGCAGATATTACAGATAAAAATCAACAAGCATTGGTTGAAAAAACAGAAGCTGCAAAAACAGAAAAAATGCAGGATGAGGCAAAGAATGCTTTGATGGCATGGAAGTTAGCATGGCAGAATAAGGATATGCATGCATATTTTGCAGCTTATGATGAGCATGTTTCGCCCAGTGCGAAGTTTTCAAACTTTGCACAATGGAAAAAATATAAGCAACGGGTTATACCCAAACATCAGAATATTCATTTGGATATTGAAATTGCTGAGGTTGAAGTAAATCCTAATGTGGATGAAGTAAGCTTTATTTTTAATCAAACCTTTAAATCCAATCAGGTAGAAGATCATGACAGGAAACAAGTTGTTTTACGTCATGAGGATGGAGCTTGGAAAATCGTTAAAGAAGTTACGCTTTAATCCAAGGCGTGATTGAAGAAGAAAGCATCATGAAACCATTTGTATTAACACTGGGCGAACCTGCAGGTATAGGCCCAGATTGTGTATTGCTGGCATTTCAAGCCCAGCCTGAAATGTTTCGCAATATTGTTGTGGTTGCTAAACGTGGCTGGCTTACAAGTCGTGCGAAAGTGTTGGGTTTATCCATACCTGTTTTAGATTGTGATGCATCATTTGCAAGGGATGTGTCGCAAGGTGCTCTTTGGGTGTATGACCCTACAGGTGATAGAGAACGTACTGTTATTGCTGGTCAACCTTCAGTTGAAGAAGCTGAATCTGTGGTACAATGTATTCGTGTTGCTGCAGAAATGTGCATGGCTAAACAAGCCGCGGGTTTGATTACGGCACCTATTGAAAAAGCAGTGTTAAAAGATGCTGGTTTTGCTTTTCCAGGGCATACGGAGTTTCTAGCTGATATTGCAGGCGCTGAGCGTGTGGTTATGATGTTGGCATCACAGATGGTACGTATTGCACTTTTGACTACGCATGAGGCGATTCAAGATGTGCCAAGCTTGCTTAATCAGGTAGATACCATCACCAATATTCGTATCACT
>JALSZC010000186.1:33724-36176 GCA_027059605.1 Ghiorsea sp.
TGAGCGTGTGGTTATGATGTTGGCATCACAGATGGTACGTATTGCACTTTTGACTACGCATGAGGCGATTCAAGATGTGCCAAGCTTGCTTAATCAGGTAGATACCATCACCAATATTCGTATCACTTATCAAACCATGCAGCAGCAAATGGGCATACCAAACCCACGCTTGGCATTGTGTGGTTTAAACCCGCATGCAGGGGAACAAGGTCATTTTGGCAGAGAAGAAATTGATATTTTAGCACCAGCATTAAAAGTTTTAGCTGAGCAGGGTATAGAGGTTGATGGCCCACTTCCCGCAGACACGCTTTTTTCAGCGGATATGCGTCAGCATTATGATGCCATTGTATGTTGTTATCATGATCAAGGCTTAATTCCCATCAAAGCCTTAAGTTTTGGCGACACAGTGAATATTACATTGGGGCTGCCCTTTATTCGCACAAGTGTTGACCATGGCACAGCATTAAATCGTGCAGGAACAGGAAATATCAGTTATACTAGTTTAATAGCTGCAATTGAAATGGCACAAAGCCAATATCGGAGTATAACATGATTGAAGATATGGTTGGAAAAGTTTTGTTAGCAACACCTTCAATGATTGATCCTATGTTTAAAGATAGTGTGGTATTGCTTTGTCATCATGATGATGAAGGTTCTATGGGTTTGGTATTGAATAAAACCCAAGGCATTAGTGTGTTTGATGTATTGGATGATATGGGGCTTTGTGATGCGCCGCTTGCTAAAGGGCAAGCGCAAATGAAGTTTGGTGAGCAGTGGGTTTATGAAGCAGGACCTGTGGACACATACCGTGGTTTTGTGTTGCATGCTGACCATACCATTTATGATTCTACAATGCGTATTCATGATGATTTATACTTAACAACATCCAAAGATATTTTGGAGGAATTGGCGCAAGGCAAAGGACCTGAAAAGTTTCTTTTATTGTTAGGTTATGCAGGTTGGAGTGCTGGGCAATTGGAACAAGAAATGATAGAAAATGATTGGCTTTTGGGTTATGCCACACCTGCTTTGGTTTTTGATACACCTGCAGAAGATAAGTGGACATTAGCAGCACATGGTATTGGTATTGAGCGCGGTCAATTAAGTACACAAATTGGTCACGCATAAAAGGTAAGATAAGTATGCAGGTATTGATTGTTTTTCATTCGGATTATGCACATACGCAAGCTGTAGCCGAGGCTATCGCAGCAGGTGCTCAAGCGGCACTTACGGATGCAGATGAAGCGGCTGATATTGCTTTAAAGCAAGCTGTTGATGTTCATCTTGAAGATATGCGCTCTGCTGATGTGCTTATTTTTGGTTCACCAGTGCATATGGGAAGTATGGCTTGGCAAATGAAACAGTTGATTGATTCGGGTTCTAAGCTTTGGATGGCAGGTGAACTTGAAGGTAAAGTTGGTGGTGTGTTTGCAACGTATGGTGGATATGGCGGTGCAGGTGGTGGCGTAGAGCAAACATTGGTCGCACTACATGCCAACTTTTTAGAACATGGCATGCTGGTATGTGGTTTCCCACGCTCACTTTCGGGTTATGCATATGCAGGATTACACTGGGGTTTGGCTGTGCGTACAGGCAATGAAGAAGGTATGCCAGATGGTGTTGATGATACTGCACTGCTTGCAGCGCGAGCGTATGGTGCCCATGTGCTGGAAACGGCACTTCGTTTAAAATAATAACAAAGGTTTAATTTCAATGTCCGTTTATACAGAGCTTACAACACAAGATTTTGAGCACATTCTTGCAGATTATAACTTAGGCAAGTTGCAATCTTTTACTGGCATTGCTGCAGGCATTGAAAACAGTAATTTCTTCATCGATATGCAAGATGGGCAGCGTTATGTGTTGACTGTTTTTGAGCGTTTGAATGCGCAAGAGTTGCCATATTTCATGCGTTTAATGAAACATTTGGCAACGCATGGTTTGCAAAGCCCTGATGTGATGGTACGAAAAGATGGAACGCTTATTTTTGATTTGAACACAGAAGATAGCATCAAACAAGGCTGTATTGTATCATGTTTATCGGGTGAAACTTTGGATTTTCTGAATGAAGCCCAGCTTGAGTCATCAGGCAAAGCTTTGGCGACCTTGCATATTGCAGGTAACAATTTTACTGAACACCGCGATAATCCAACGGGTTTTTCGTGGCTTGAAGATACTATATCAGAGATGCAAGCGGATGTAGCCAAAACTTATGGTCAAGATGCGGTAGATTTACTTCATGATGAGCTAGTATACCAAAAGCAACAGCAGTTTGAAGGTTTACCCAGTGGTGTGATTCATGGGGATTTATTCGTGGATAATATTTTATTTCAGGGTAACCAAGTATCAGGCGTGATTGATTTTTATTATGCCCATGATGCAGCTTATGCCATGGATATTGCCATTGCCATCAATGCGCAAGCGATTGTGCTTGGTGATGAAGATAAGACTA
>JALSZC010000187.1 GCA_027059605.1 Ghiorsea sp.
CTGGCATATGTTGAATAATACTATCAAGCTCTGGATTGCTACCCTGTTCATATGCACCCATTTTAATCATATCCTCCATATGCTCATACGCTGATACTTCTTTACGCAAGGCGCGTGCCGCTTTTAATACTTCAGGAGGACTAAGCTGATTTTCTAAACGACTGATACTGCGCAATAGGTTAATCGCAGGGTAATGACCGCGCTCGGCATATTTTCTCTCCAACACAATATGCCCATCCAATACCGACATCGCAGAATCTGCCACAGGGTCTGCATTCAAATCTTCACCTTCAACCAATACTGTATAAAAAGCACTGATGCTACCCTGATTTTCACCAGGTCCCGCGCGCTCTAATAAATCTGCCATCGTGGTAAAACATGATGGTGTAAAACCTTTGCTTGCTGGCGGCTCACCCAACATCAAGCCAATTTCACGCTGGGCTTGGGCAAACCGTGTTAAACTATCCATCATCAATAAAACTTGTTTGCCTTGGGCGCGAAACACCTCAGCAATTGTGGTCGCCATCAATGCCGAGCGCACCCTAAGCACAGGTGGCATATCCGATGTTGCTACCACCACAATCGTTCGTTTCAAGGCTTCTTCACCCAATGAATAATCAATAAATTCACGGACTTCTCGGTTACGCTCTCCCACCAAAGCAATCACATTGATTTCCGCATCGGAATTACGCGCCAACATACCCATCAACATACTTTTACCCACACCAGGCCCTGCAAACAAACCCAAGCGTTGCCCAAACCCCATGGGTAAACAAGCATCCATCATGCGTACACCAAGTTCCATAGGTTTTTGAATCAACTGCCGTTTCATGGGGTTAAGCTTTTCACCATACAACGAATATGATGCACCAGAGCTGCTTAAAGGTGCTCCATCCAAAGGTTCGCCCAATGCATTGAGCACCTTACCTAAAAGTTGCTCATCCACCTGCACAGATGGGTAAGCATGGCGTGGTGCAACAGCATCACCAGGGGCTATGCCTCGCGTGGAACCCACTGGCATCATCAAGGTTTTATCATCACGAAAACCAACAATCTCAGCTTCAATAGCATGTCCTGATGCCGTTAAAATATCACAAGCTTCGCCAATGCTTCGCTTCATGCCTGTAGCTTCAATCATAGGACCTAACACTTTAAATACGCGCCCACGAATAGATGTGGACGATTGGTATTTCAAACCATCCAACACCTGCTGGCGTTGTTGCTTATCCCATAAAGTAGAATCAAGCATGGGGCATCAATTGCTCACGCACATGTTTTAATGCTTCATCCAAGCTTTGTTTGGGGTCAATCAAGGCATCTTGTTCTGCTGTCATTAATCGACATGTTCCTGCTGGAATATCTTGCCCTGTTTGAAAGTGAACGTTATCGCTAAGTGATGTCATTTTTTTAAACATGGTCAAATCTTGTGGGTGAACAAGCAACACCACACGAGATTCAGCACTGGGTAACAATTCTGTCATCGCTTGATTGATTGAAGTTTCTAAAGTTTGCCCTAAATCAATATGCTCAACACCCATCACATATTCAATCACCGTAGAGGTTATATCCATCACGGTATTGACCGATTGTTGTTGTAGATTAGCCAACTCTTGCTCTGCATGCTGTAAAACAAGTTGCATGCTTTCAAGGATTTGTTCAGCACGCTTTTCACCCAATGCCAAACCAGACTTCTCACCAGCAGCATACGCTTTATCATAAGCTTCCTGCTCAATTACCGCAGCCCGACTTTGTGCCTCACTAAGCATTTTCTCCAGCTCATCCATGCGTTGTTTTTCTTCTGACAAAGCCGTGCTTGGTTGTTGTATCAAAGGTTGCATCGCTTGTGCTTGTGTGTGTTGTTGGCTCCCTGCTGTATCATTTGCAGGTGCTGACATATTAAAATCAGCATAAGGAAAAAGCGTTTTTTCTTGTGGATTTTGTTCAGCCATTGTAGCTGTAGGTAAGGGTTCTAAAGCCATCGTTACACCATATCATCGCTACTTAATGATATAGCACCTTCATCATCAAGCTTGCGCACCACCTGCAAAATATTTTGTTGCGCTTCTTCCACATCTGCCAGTTTTAATGGTCCCATCACTTGCATATCTTCACGCATAATTTCTGCTGCACGTTGCGACATATTACTAAAGAAACTTTCTGCCAATTCATCGGGTGCGCCTTTAAGCGCTTTAACCAAATCATCAGATGAAATATGTTTGAGTAAGGTTTGAATATCTTTGGCAGATAAGACCAACAAATCTTCAAAGATAAGTAACAATTTATCCACTTGTGAAAACAACTCTTCGTCTTTACTTTCTAGGCGTTCAAGCAAAGGTTTAGAAATATCTTTATCCAATGTTTTAAGAATCTCAACCAAGCTCACCATACCATCAAAACTAATACCCCCACTACCTGTAGATTCTGCCATTTCTCGCTCAAGTGTTTCTTCAATGTCACGCACCAACTCCGATGGTACAGATTCAATTTTAGACATGCGCAGTACCACAGAGATTTGCATGTCCTCAGGAAGCTCGGCAATCACTTGGCTGGCAACATCTGCTGGAATCTTACTCAAGATTAAAGCAATCGTTTGTGGATGCTCAGTTTCAATAAACGACACAATCATAGTTGGATTAATACGTGACAATTTTTCCCAAATCGTGAGCTGCCTTGGTTTTTCTAGGTATTCAATAATTTCTTTGGCTTTTTCTTGATCTACAGCGTGCTCTAAAAGCTGCATCACATCTTTTTGAGAGCTGTATAAAAGCGGGTCACTGGATTCATGTACTTCCAAATATTCATCCAACACAGCTTGTAAAACATCGGTATCAATGCGACCAAGTTCAGACATTTTACGACTAATTCTTGCCAGTGTTTGATCATCCAAATCTTGGATAATGGGTGTCGCAGCCTCAGGACCTATGGCATACAATAGAATCGCAGCCTTATCCTCACCTTTAAGTTCTTTAATTTTATCAGTCATACAGAGCTCACCCACTCATGAACCACACGGCTGGCTCTATCGGGGTTACTCAACACCGCACGCCGTGCTTTATTCATCTGTGCAACATGCTCTGATTCTACCCCTGCAATTGATACACCATTGGCATCCAAACCCAAAGCATTCAATTCCTCTGCTTTTTTGCTTTCCGATATACGCTTAGCAAGTGGTTTCATGATAAAAAAGGCAACCAAAATCAAAGCAAGCATAGCTAAGCCATAACGCATCAATTCCAAATAAAATGTTTTATCTACCACACCTTCCATATCCACAGCAGAAGCACTGGATAAATCCATCAAAGGCATACTTTGTACTTCTACAGAATCACCTCTATCTTCATTAAAACCAACGGCATTTTGTACCAAAGTTTTAATCGTTCTCAACTCTTCATCGCTGCGCGGCACAAATGTTTTATCACCATTTTCACCTTCTTTGTAGCTACCTCCCACAATGACGGCAATAGATACCTTTTCAATCGTACCAAAAGGTATAATACGATGCTCTGTGCGACTGCTGATTTCATAATTCGCTGTATTTTCATTTCGTGTAGCTTCTTCAGATGGTGGGCTTTGCGTTGCCAGAGAACCATCAGGATTCACAGAATCAGGGCTATTCGATGTCATACCTGGTACACCCATTGCCACAGCATCCACAGCTTTACGATTCTCTTGCACTGTTTTAGAGCTGCGCAACACTTGTTCATCAGGGTTGAAAATTTGTGCATTACTTTCTACTTGTTCACGATTAATGGCTGTAGTAACGCGAACAATCGCTTGCCCCGAACCAACAATTTGCTCCAGCATGCTGGTTAAACGCACCTCATAACCCTGCTCAAGCTTAGCTTGATAATCCAACATGCCCTGCCCTTCACCTGCGGGTTGTTGTTCATCCATAGCCGATAACATATTACCCGATGCATCTACAATCGTTACATTACTCTTATCCAATTCAGCTACTGCTGATGCAACCAAGTTTTGAATTGCGTTTACAGATTGTGGGCTAAGTTTTTTATTGCCTGTAAGCTTTAACATCACCGCCGCAGAAGCTTTTCTATCACGCTCTGCAAATGCAGACGCTTTGGGTAATACCAAATGCACCCGCGCAGCCGAAACAATAGGTAATACTTCAATCGTACGCGCTAACTCCACTTGCATAGCACGTTGCAAATTTACTTTTTGTGTGAAATCACTTACACCAAATTCATTGGCTCGGTCAAAAATTTCAAAACCTTCACCACTACCTGGCATCATATCTTCACTGGCTAGCTTCAAGCGCACGGCATACACTTGATTTTCAGGCACAAGCACCGTACCCGAACCTTGTAATTTATAAGGTATCTTTTCCTTTTGTAATAATTCTACAATGGCAGCAGCATCTTTTTCATCCATGCCCGAATACACAGTGCGGTATGGGCTTTCTGAAGACCAAAGCATCAAACCCACAAAACCAGCAAACATCAATGCAGCAGCCATAAATAAAATAGCACGGCGGTTTTTCATCAATACATGTTGAACCTGAGATATAGGTGCTTCACCAGCCACTTGACCTGTGAGAACCTCTTGCTGCCCTGCCATTGCTGTATTTGGATTATTGCTTGGAGTCAGTCCTTCAGCCATTTCTTTTCCCCTTCATGATTCTTTTCTTATTTCAGTGAGAACTTTGATGTTGTTTAAAAGCTTTTAGTCCAAGGCATACGTTGCCGCTTATAGCAGTGCTATTAGCAAAATGAATAACGCAGGAATGAAAGCTTTTAAGCAACATCAACTACACTTGCATGCGGATGACTTCACGATATGCATCCATCATTTTATTTCTTGCCGACAGCATCAATTGAAAGGATAAGTTGGCTTGTTTCATAGCTATCAACGTCTCAGACATATTACCTTCACCTGTAACAGCTAAATGTTCAGCTTGTTTTGTTGCTGCCTTCACATCCGTATTCATATCACTGGCATATTGTTTGAGTACCTCTGCAAATTGCCCTTTACCACTTGATTCTACCTTAGTCGCATCATTACCTAAGCTTGATTTGACATTATATGGGCCATAACCTTGAATATTCATCATTAAACTCCTCGCCTTAACGCAATAGCTCTAAAGCTTTAAGAAACATGCGTTTGGATGCATCCATGGTTGTAATATTGGCTTCAAAACTTCGTGCTGCTGAATTCATATCCACCATTTCTTTAATAGTGTTCACATTCGGCATCTTTACCATGCCATTGGCATCTGCATCGGGATGGGTTGGGTCATAAACCTCATTAAATGGGCTCATATCTTTGGATACTTCAGTCACCCGAACACTTTGTGGTGTATCATTACCACCTGACAAATGCCCACGAAACACACTATTAAAATTAGATTTCACACCTACTGTTTCAAACACCACTTGGTTTCTACGATAAGGACCACCCTCTTCTGTGCGTGTTGATTCTGAGTTTGCAATATTTTCAGAGACCACATCCATACGCGCCCGTTGTGCAGCCATACCAGCCGAGCTGATATGCATAGAAGTAAATAAATCATTTGCCATTAGCGACCTCCTTCTTTAATGGCATTGCTAATGCCACTTAATCTACCTTGTATAATTTTCATATTGAGTTCATACATCAATTGATTTTCAGCCAGCATTGCCATTTCATGCTCAACATCCACTGTATTACCATCCATACGTTGTTCATCTTCAGAGCGGTTAAACACGCTTAAAGATAAACCTGAACTAGCTGTGTCTTGAATATGATTGCGTTGGGTTACGGCTAAAGATTCTGACTGTGATGCCGATAGTTTACTTTTAAAGAAATCTGAGAAATTACGTTTATCCGCCTTAAAATGCGGTGTATCAGCATTAGCAATATTACTTGAAATCACTGTTTGATACGTTTCTCGCGCTGCTGCTGCTGCGCCAAGGCGTTGAAAGCTATTGGAAAACAAACCTGACATGCGCACTCCCTTTTAAAGCTAAAATAAATTGCAGTTTCAAAGGGGTACAAGCAAATAAAGTGCCACAAATAAACATGGCACTTCTCTTCAAGGATAATCGATATGTGTTAATAGTGAAAACACTAGAAAACCGTGTTGTAAAACAAGCAGTATTCATGGTTGATCACGATGTAAATATAAGTATCGCCAACCAAGATATAAACTTTAGGAAAAAATACTAAAAAAATATGGCTTATTTATTGCTATGTGTTTTATTGTATTAAAACTGGCATCAAATGAGGCTTTATCATCATGAAACATGGTAAGAAACATAATAAACCACTGCAATTTGAAAAGAATTATAGTATCTTAAGCAAAACATTAGGTGACTCCCAAGCAACCTATGACTTAACAGCGCATATTTGCCATGAACAAGTAGCCACTTCCCTTGAACAAGTGCTTAGTCAACTATTGCAGAGTGGCACACATATTCATCACCTTTTATCAAGTATTTCTGCCTGTGAACAACAACGCTTACAATATGCCTTTGATAGTGCCAAAACATTACCCGTTGAAATACAATTTTCTTCTGCCAAACGAATTATCGATGATTTTAATCAAATTCAAGACACTTTACTCTTGGTTGCTGACCAATATTTTGAACATATTTCTGTACAAAAAACACATGATATTTCCCAAGTACAAGCTGACACAGGTAACCGCAGCATGCTTCACAGCACGCTGGAACAAAAAAGCTATCAAGATACGATACAAAGTAGTATTGCGGCATGGAAAAAAAGTAAAAGCATTGCCATACGCAATTATCACTTAGGGCTGACTGTACGCACCATTGCCACTTTCCTTGGTGAAGAAGGTGATGATATTAAAATCAAGATGAATGAAGATATTGCTCGAATATTTGCTATTCATCCCAGTGAACACGCAGCATTTGCAGTGTGTGAAGGTGAAAAAATTCAAGTTCGATTAAGTATTAAAGCCATTAAAGGTGGTTATATTTTACTTCGTATTGGTAAAACATTCCCTATTTATACTGAAAGCAGAAAACACCTTAACCTTCAAGTTGAAGAACATATACCCATCACCATTCGCATGGGTAAGAAACGTCAATTACATGCCAGACTGCACGATTTATCTATTGGTGGCATTGGCATTAATGTGCATGGCATCAATCAAGCTCCATATAATATTGGTGATAACATTGAATGCCAACTCACGCTGGGAACCCAACCTGTTACCTTGCAAGGCACTGTTCGCTGGACAGGAAGCAGCAATGATGAAGCGCGCATAGGTGTTGAATTACAACACAATAAAAACAGCCAACAACTGATTCAAAAAGAAGTATTACGTATGCAGCGCAATATCATCAATGCTATCAATCAGCTTGAGCTTCCTGCTACACTGCAAAAAGCATTAGCCTAGGGAAAAATATTAGGCTGCAAACGACTCTTTACGTAAGATAAGCACTTCGTCTTCAACAGAAGCCAATGCCGTGATACGACTCATGGCTGCTTGTAAGTTTCCTTCAGTCGTTTCATGCGTCAACATCATGACAGGCACCACTTCACCCGCATCATGCTCTTTTTGTTGCATAGCTTCCAAGCTGATTTGATGGTCGGCTAGAATAGAGGTTACCGATGCAATCACACCCGGTTTATCCTTCACCATAATACGTAAATAGTATTCACTTTGTACATCAGCCATAGGCAATGTTTCTAAAGGTTTACGCTCTGCGGCAACATAACCCATAGGTGGTGCCAAAAATTCAACACCATCAGGAAGTACGCGAGCAATATCCATAATATCCGCAACAACTGCCGAGGCAGTTGGTCGCTCACCAGCACCACGCCCGATATAAACTGTGTGTTCTACAAAATCACCAGACAGCATCACAGCATTGTAAGAGTCCGATACTTGTGCAATTTGTGTGGATAAAGGCACCAATGTGGGGTGAACACGCATTTCAACTTGTGTAACCTCACCATGTTCACCATGCGGTTTGGCAATACCCAATAATTTAATGCGATAACCAAGTTCATGCACAGCTTCAATATCAGCCGCACCAATCTTGCTGATGCCTTCTGTAAAGACTTCATCAAACTTAATATGTGAGCCAAATGCCATGGCTGCTAAAATGGATAATTTATGCGCTGTATCAATGCCTTCCACATCAAAGGTTGGGTCTGCTTCTGCATAACCTAATGCTTGGGCTTCTTTAAGCACATCAGCGTAATCCGCACCTTCATTTTCCATTTTGGTAAGAATGAAATTGCATGTTCCATTCAAAATACCATACACGGATTGAATATGATTGGCTGCCACACCTTCTCTTAATGCTTTAAGACAAGGGATACCACCACCAACAGCCGCTTCAAAACCAATGCTTACACCTTTGCCGGCAGCTTGTTCAAACAGTTCCTCACCATACTTGGCAATCAAAGCTTTATTGGCAGTCACCACATGTTTTCCTGATTCCAGTGCTGCTGCAACAAATGTGCGCGCGGGCTCATATCCGCCAATCAATTCCACCACCAAGTCCACATCGTCAGCTTTCACCAAGTCTGCCGCATCGTCATACAACTTCACGTCCGACAAGTCCAAACCAAAGTCACGGCTTAAATCTCTATCTGCCGCCGCAACCAAGCGAATATTTTTGCCCAAACGCTTCGCCATCAACGCTTGTTGCTCAATCAAGATACGCGCTGTACCTAAACCGACTGTGCCTAAACCTAAAATACCTACACGAACTTCTTTCATTTTATGCTCCACTTCCAGCGTTTAAGAAACTTTTAATGCCGCGCAATGCTTGGCGTGTTCTATGTTCATTCTCAATCAAAGCAATGCGAACATGGGTATCACCATACTCACCAAAACCAATACCAGGGCTTACTGCAACACCTGCTTCAACCAACATCTTTTTCGAAAACTCAATCGAACCCATGGCTTTAAATTCATCGGGAATTTCAGCCCAGACAAACATAGTTGCTTTCGGGCTTTGCGCCATCCAACCCATATTGTGCAAACCCTTAATCAACACATCACGGCGGGATTGATACATGCTGCGAATATCTTCCACACAGTCTTGCGGACCATTCAGTGCCGCACATGCTGCAATTTGTAAGGGTTGAAACATACCATAATCCAAATAGGACTTAATTTTACCCAAAGCTCCCACAATCTCTCGGTTTCCCACCATAAATCCAATACGCCAACCCGGCATATTATAGGTCTTGGATAAAGAATAAAACTCAACTGCTACATCTTTTGCACCAGGAACTTGCATAATCGATGGGCACTCATAATCATCAAAAGTAATTTCTGCATAAGCAATATCCGAAATAATAATCAAATCATTTTCACGTGCAAAATCCACTAGCTTCACATAAAAATCCAAGTCCACTACTTGTGCAGTCGGATTGGATGGGAAGTTTACAATAATAATCTTAGGGCGGGGCCATGAATCTTTGACTGCCTTTTCAATATCAGCAAAGTAATCCCTATCAGGCCCCATAGGCACATGACGAATATCTGCGCCTGCAATAATAAAACCATAAGGGTGAATCGGATAAGCAGGGTTGGGTGATAAAATCAAATCGCCCGGACTAGTAATCGCTACAGCCAAGTGCGCCAAACCTTCTTTGGAACCAATGGTCACAATCGCTTCGGTTTCAGGGTCTAAGTCCACATCAAACTTGCGTTTGTACCAGCCGCACACCGCTTTACGCAAACCATCAATACCACGGGATACCGAATACCTATGATTACGCCCGTCTTGGGCTGCTTCACAAAGCTTATCAATAATATGTTGCGGTGTGGCTTGGTCAGGGTTGCCCATACCAAAGTCGATAATATCTTTATCGGCTC
>JALSZC010000188.1 GCA_027059605.1 Ghiorsea sp.
TAAGGAAAGATAAACCAAGAACACCGTTAAAGGTACAATAGACAGTAAGGTTGAATAACTTAATGAGGCTGCAAATTGCATACTTTGTGTGCGTGAAAAATGTTGATAGCTGCGCACTAAAATATGTAAATAAAATAGCAGTTTTTTATACATAGTGGTTAGACACAGATGGCATATACACGAATTGCATCTCGTTTTCCTTTAAAAAGAGCTTTTTCGACAAAAGCATACTCTTCTTTGATACTTTCATCGGTAATGTTGTGAATAAAGTTTTCTGTCATCAAAGCTTTAAATGGCTCTGCAATACCACATAAACGTGCGGCAGTGTTAACCGTGTCACCAATCACAGTAAACTCACGCCTTGTGTCATCACCCATTAAACCAAACAATACGGAACCATCATTTAAGCCAAAGCCCACATGGCATGGTAAATACTTGGGGTTTTTATCCAGTTCTTCTAAGGCAAAAAGTAGTTTTTGTACGCATTTGAAAGCACGATTACTTCGATTTTTACCAGAAAAGCAGGCCAATACACCATCACCTAAGAATTTATTAATACTACCACCAAATTCGTGAATGATTTTGGTTTGTAGAGCAAGGCTGGTATTAATGGTTTGGTAAACATCACGAGGTTTATATTGCTCACTTAAAGCGGTGAAACCACGCATATCACTAAATAATATGGTCATTTGTTCTTCAAAGGCTAAATCTTGCGGTAAGTCACCAGTATGGGTTCGTAACATTTGAACCGTTTCTTTGGGTAAAAATGTTGAAAGGGAGGCAAAGGAAATATTTTTTGCATCAGCAGTTTGCATGGTATGGTGGTCTCCAAATAGGTCATGAGTAACCTACGCAATAATAGTTAGTAAAGTAAAGCTTTAACTCTATCGCAGGTTTATTTCAAAACTTGATACTATGTTAAGAGACGCTACAGTGCCGCAAAGTTATATTGATGCACTGATGGAGAGATGTCAGAGTGGCCGAATGAGCACGCTTGGAAAGCGTGTGTACAGCAATGTACCGAGGGTTCGAATCCCTCTCTCTCCGCCATAGGTTAGTGTAGTTTTTACATAAATGATAAACCAGTTTTCATTGCTAAGTGATAGCTGTTACTAGCAATGACACCAGTTGTCATCTGGGTTGGGCCTCGCACGGATAATCTTTGTGAACCCCGTCAGGTCCGGAAGGAAGCAGCGGCAGCAGAGTATTGTCGCGTTGCGAATCAGTCCAGCTCAGGTGGCATCTTTTTTCTTACTTTTCAGTAGTAATAAAACCTTTGATGTTATAACGTTTTAAAATTTGTTTTTGCAGGGTTTCTGCTTCCCTTTTACTACGCACAGGACCAACCCATATAGCATAATAACCTGACTTAGGCATAATTTGTGCACGTTTATATGTTTTACGCATTTTTTCATAAGTTGCTTTAGCGCGTACGACCTCTTTAAAAGCTCCTACTTGTACAAAAAAATCACCTTTGCCGATAAGAACTTTATGATTGTTCGATGCTGTTGTTTTATTGTTGTGTGACAATGTTGTGCTTTGTATGTGGGATGGTTGCGTAGAAGGCTTTTGTAAGCTTTTGGGTTTTTCAGTGATGGATACACTTTGGTTATGGAGTGCAATGGGAGGGTTAGATTTTGTAGGCTTTGAAAAAAACACGCTCCAAATTGCTGTTGCACATACAATAACTGTTGCAATAACAGCGAGAACTATGGAAAGCTTAAGTTCAGAAGCACTGGTAAGTAAGTTTTTGCGTGTGTCAGTAGTCACTTATTCTAATTTAAGCAGCTCATCAATACGTGCTGATAAATCTTGGTAACGAAAAGGCTTGTTTAAAATATTTAGTTCTAAATCGGGAAAGCGAGCAATCAAATCATTGGCATAGCCTGTAACAAACATGATACGATTGATAAAATCTTGCTCTAATGAGATAAGACTATTGTAAATTTCATCACCTGTTAATTTGGGCAGTCGAACATCCAAAAGGATAGCATCATACTCATTGCCATTTGTGTTGAGTACAAATAAACCTTGTACAGGGTCAGTGACACGTTTGATTGTACCAGTTAAATTGTTTTCTTCCAAATAGCGGTTGATGAAAGCTGCTATAATGCTTTGTACGGTATCATCATCATCAATCACCAAAAACTTCAACTCTTTACTCATGGATTACCATAGCCTCTTTATGTAATTAAATCTTTATGCAGTAGTTTAGTCTATGCTTGTTTGCCAATCAAGGTTTAATAGGCTTATTTAAGCTTTCTGAGTTATGGATACTGTTTAAACTTAACATGCTTTTGGGATTAACTTTGGCTCCTTCAAAGTGTACGCCCCAATGCAAGTGTGGCCCTGTGGAACGGCCTGTGCTGCCGACTTCAGCAAACACATCACCTTGTTGTAATATATCACCAGGTTTGACCAAGGCTTTATTGAGATGGGCATACACTGTTGTAATCCCATCGCCATGACCAATGGCAACTAAAGTTCCATT
>JALSZC010000189.1 GCA_027059605.1 Ghiorsea sp.
TGGTTGAGCTAGACCTCAAGCTTCCCATTTCAGATGGTAAAACTCTGGCTTGGTGCCATGAACACGGCTCTATTTTAAAGCAAAAAGCGGATGAAGAGTGGTTGAATTTATCGGTGCGTATTTCACCCAAATATCAAAGTAAAGTACAAGATTGGGTGGTTGAACTAGAGGAAGGTTGAAGGAGCCCGTAAAACAAGCCCTGATTCTGTTTGTCCTTTAGGCTAACATCTCTCTCGATTTGAATGGTTATTTGATTTCATTTAGTTTAAAGCTTAGCTCATATTGAATAAGCTTGATATTGCTTAAATTCTTCGCTGCAAAAATAACCCTGCGGTCAAACCCTGATGAAACTAATATACCCCTCACATTGTTGTTCTTCTCAGACATACAGCCAATATATCCAAGAAGTTGACCCAATGCAGCATCTTTTCCTTTTCCTGCTTTTAGCTCAATAACAACCAAATTACCTCCGCTATCTTTTGCTAGAAGGTCAATCCGTCCCGCCTCAGTTTGATACTCCACGCCACCTTCGACTAAAACTAAATCATTTTCAAGTTCTTGTACTCTTGTTGATAAATATTGTTGCAAATCTTTTTCTAAGGAAACCTGAGTATCTATGGATTGGGATATACTTTCTTCAATTTCATTTTCAGAAACATTTGAGTTAACGGTGTTAGAGTGTAAATCAATTTTTCCAGTATTTATTTGAGATTTGTACCAAGCATAATGTGTTTTTTGCCACTTGCTTGAAGGGAAGTGTCTTACTATTTTCTCTGTTAGACTTTCATAAGAAGGCATTCCACCATCTGTTAGGTATGCATCAATTACAAGCTCTTTGATTGATTGGTATTCACTCATAAAAAACACTCCTATAGTTACGTGTATTCCCTATCATGTTGAACAATAAAAGAGGGTTGTTGCTAACCTCTTTTTGATGAACTTATACAAGCGATAAATATGTCCACTGTCAATTTTGGATTGTGCTTTGCTGCTTTCTTTGAAAGTATCAGGGTGTGAGTGAGAGGGAGCTAGGAATGAAAAGAATCATAGTAAGTTTGATATTGATGATGTGTGCACAACCTGTGTTTGCTGATGAACTGGCAGATAGTTTGAGAGGATATTGTAATAAAATGAAGCAGTGTGCCAAGGCGCAGATGTCTGCTGAAGATATGCAAGGTATGCCAGCAGGTATGGCAGATATGATGGAGCAATCTTTGGATAGTATGTGTTTGGGCATGGTAGAGAGTTACGATAAAGCAGTGAAAAACCATGATTTGTATGAGCCTGCATTGGCATGTTATCAAAGCATGGAAAAGCAAAGCTGCGATGCCATGCAAGATGAAACAGCAGCATGCAAACGCTTTGGTGAACTTGCTGATAAATACGATAATTAAACGAGGGACTTGGATGGGGGTGGCTTGCCTTGAGAGAAGGTGGGCTGGTGGAAATATCTTGATTCGCGCTTAAAGAATAACCGATACTTTTATTCATATCGTTATTGCCTATGATATGCATTCTAATTTAGGCATACACGTTGAAATCGTGTATAAAAAGAGGTTTTAGGTGTCAGAGAATTTATACAGCCCGCAAACGATTGAAGGTAAGTGGCAAAAGCTTTGGGATGAAGCAGGCATTGATATTGCGCATGAAGATGAAGCCGATACACGCCCTGCCTATTATTGCCTTGAGATGTTTCCTTATCCATCGGGCAATTTGCACATGGGTCATGTGCGCAACTATTGTTTGGGTGATGCGGTGGCGCGTTACAAACGTATGCGTGGCTTTAATGTGCTTCACCCCATTGGTTGGGATGCGTTTGGTTTGCCTGCGGAAAATGCAGCAATTAAACATGGCAGACCACCTGCGGAATGGACGTATGCCAATATCGAACAAATGCGTGGTCAGCTCAAGCGTTTGGGTCTTTCTTATGATTGGAGCCGTGAAATCGCGACTTGCAAACCCGAATACTACCGTTGGGAACAATGGATGTTCACCAAGCTGATGGAAAAAGGTTTGGCATATCGTAAAGAAGCCGAAGTGAACTGGTGCGAGCCATGTCATACTGTGCTTGCCAATGAACAGGTGGAAGACGGTGTGTGTTGGCGTTGTGATACACCTGTGCATAAAAAGAATTTGGCGCAATGGTTTATTAAAATTACTGATTACGCCGATGAATTGTTAAACGACCTCGACCAACTCAAAGGTTGGCCAGACAAGGTTGTGGGTATGCAGCGCAACTGGATTGGCAAATCTTCGGGTGCGGAAGTTTCTTTCCAAGTTGAAGGTAGTGATGAAACCTTGGATATTTTTACCACACGCCCTGATACACTCATGGGTGTGACTTATATGGCAGTGGCTGCGGCGCATCCTTTGGCAATCCAAGCTGCAGAGAACAATGCAGAGCTTGCTGCCTTTTTGGAAGAGTGCAGTGCGGTGTCCACCAAAGAAGCTGATATGGCAACCATGGAAAAGAAAGGTATGCCACTTGGTG
>JALSZC010000190.1 GCA_027059605.1 Ghiorsea sp.
GAAGTATATATGTTGTCAGAAGGTGATGTGTTTGATGCTTCTTTAGATAGTGATGGTGATGGCGTTGCCGATAGCCAAGAACAAGGTTTTGACCTTGATCACGATGGTATTGATGATGCACAGTCTGCACGCATCGCAACATGGGCAAATAGCGATGGTCGGTATGCTTTGATTGTGCAAGGCAATGGCGAGTTACGCCAAGTTCAAGCACCATCTTTTGCTGAAACACATATGAGTGCACCACAAACACATCAAGTTTCAGGTAGCTTGTTTTCTTTCCAAATTCACGCTCTTAACCCAGGAGAAACCACACAGATTCATGTATTAACACCAAATACTTTAGCTGAAAACACAACTTGGTTAAAACTAAACCCCAATGCCCAGTGGTCAGACAGTGAAAGTAATACTGTCTTCCTTGATACTTCTGGTAAAGGTTTGATGATTTCACTCACCGATGGTGGTGCAGGTGATGAAGATGGTATGGCTGATGGAATTATTATTGACCCAGCCGCACTCGCCACACCACAAACAAACCATGTGATTAGCCCTGTTGCTACAAACCAAACAACCAATACTGAAGCTGCAGCAGGCTGTTTAGTATCCAACAATAACAACCCATTCACTTTGTATATCATGCTTTTGATTCTTGGTGGTATTGTATTGCGAAAAAAAAGTATGTCTGGACTACCCTCTACTTACTGCCACATAAAAGTCTCTCTTTAGTGTCCAGTTTGACTTAGCCACTACATTATAAATGCAGACACTTATGGGTGGGTTAGCACCTGATGTCTCATGGTGTTGAGAGCTTATGCCTGCCTATCCAACATGCTTATGGATTAAAAAATTGACTGAAAAGTTAGTGCAAATTTAATTCCAAAATGCAACTTCCGTGAATTTATACAGTGACTAAACCGAACCAAACATTTTACTCTCAAATTTTTGCCAAATGAGAGTTCTAATTAGCGACCTTTGGATTATATGCCCTTCATGTTGTTTTATATGATGTTCTGGCTCTAGAAGTCTTCCTAGCTTAAAACCTTAAGCTTATCCCAAGCTTGTGAAAGCCACATACCAATTTATCAAGCTATGATTTGATGCTATTGCATTTTGCAAAATATATGAGCATTCTCGCGCTGGGGAGAAAAATAATGCAGGGATTAGGATTATTTGTCATCGGGCATTCGCCCGCAATTATCATGGAGACTTTAGCTGCTCGCAGTAAAAGTCAAATGTTACCTAAGAAAATTGCTGTTATCACTACAGAAACAGGCGCATCCATATTAACACATCGCTTATTTGATGAAGATGGCTGGGCGCAGTTTTGTGCGGCATGGCCTGAAATGGCAAGTATTGAATTCAGCCCCGCATCCATTCTTAAACCTGACGGGGTAGATGATATCCGTTCAGAACTTGAAAACAAAGCCATGACCAATTTAATTTTCAACACTGTAAAGTCAGGGATAGAACAGTCCGACTTTTTGGATGCATCTTTGGCTGGCGGCCGTAAAACCATGGGCTACTACCTTGGCTTAGCCATGAATTTATTTGCTAGAAAGCAAGATAGACTTACGCATGTTCTGGTGCCTGAGGATTGGGAGAGAGATAGTAACTTTTTATTTCCAGCTAAAGGTCAAGCTAAGCAGGTGACGTTAATTGATGTACCGTTTATTCGCTTGAAGGATCATGTCAAAGCAACCATCAATCGCATGGATTTGGATGCCTTGGTTGCATCAGCGCAAACTTCGGTGGATATGTCAGTATTAGAACCTATTTTCATCCATATAAAACGCCGTATGATCAGATACCTTGGCAAAGAATTTACGTTGCCTGAGCGTGAATTTTCTATTTATCTATTTTTTGCTCAACAAAAGCTTAAAACCTGTAAACATCCTGACCAAAGCTTGTGTGGCATCTGTAGTGATTGTTTTTTATCTATAGATGATATGGATGATAAAAAAGAAGAGTTAATGCAAATTCGCGGCACTTTTGGTGGCATCTACTCAGGGCATTATGAACGTTTTGAAAAAGCATGGAGAATGCCAAGAGCTGCGCAAGATTGCTTGCCAGAGCCGCTAAGAAGAATTGCAGAGGAAGTGGAGCGTGTGTTCGCCGTTGACCCACGAGCAGAGAAATTATTGATTAAAAATGTAGGCAAACGAAATGCAGCATCTTACGGTTTGTTAGCAGATAAAACACAGATTCGTATTGAAAGGGAGTGAGGGAAATGGAAACAATTGAAGCGACATATCGCATTGTAACCCCCATGTTTATTGGTGGTGCAAACCAAGACCCGAGTGATGGTATTCGCCCGCCATCGTTTAAGGGGGCACTGCGCTTTTGGTGGCGTGCGTTGAATTGGGGGAAGTTTTATCAAGATTGTGACGGTGATGAAGCCGCTGCGCTGAAGGCTTTGCATAAGAAAGAAAGCGAGTTGTTTGGCAGTGCGGCAAAAGATGGTAAAGGCGGGCAAGGGG
>JALSZC010000191.1 GCA_027059605.1 Ghiorsea sp.
AAAGGAGATGCCAAATGAAAAAAACTACTTTTGCACTATTCATTGCTATGCTGACTTACCCTCTGGTAAGTCAGGGTGAAGCTTTAGAAAAAGATGCTGATATAGAAAGCCTTGGCTCGTTTGGCATGGGCGTAGGTACGAGCTCAAGTGAAAATTATGGGCGGCTTCAGGGTATGACTGTGTTTATATTACCTAGAGATAATATTGGTTTTTATGCAAGCTATAGGGATAATGGGAATAAAAAATCTGAGCCTTATTATGGAAACTATGACCTAGTAGATAGTAACGACACACTGGTTTATAGAAAACAGGAAATAAGCATGTTTAGCATGGGCATGACCAAGTCGTTAACAGCATACCTGGGTGTTTACTTAGGTGTGGGTGTTGCTGAGAAGAAAGGCTATGCCAAGATGAAGTATAATAATGTGCCTTACCCTTGGACGAGTGCACCGAATTTAAACCAATATTATTATGTCAATGATAGAGCCAACACAAGCTCTGAAAAATATTTGGATGCGGGGATATATTTAACGTATAAGTATTTGTTGCTTAAAGTGGGCAGGAATACCATCACTCATTCGAACGAATATGAGCTTGGTTTTATGATCGAATTGTAAGTTGTTGTAGAGCCTAAACTTTAGGCAAGGGTTGTTATTGTTTTGTCTCTTGGGCTAGTTATTCACATTGCCTGTGAATAAAACCTAGATGTAGCTTATTGGGGAGTAAACGGTGATTGAGATATTTAGAATGGTCGAGTGTGATATTGCTGAGGTAGCATCTATTCATGAGATAGCATTTCCACGCCAGCAGCTATCTGCAGGGTGGATTAGCTGTAATCATAGTTGTTACCCAAGAATGCAACTTTATGTAGCGAGAAACTCCCAGAAAGATTTAGTGGGATATATTCAATGGTCTCAAAAGAGTGGGTTTCGTAAAGAGGTTGTTCTTGAGCTAGAGCAAATGGCTGTTCACCCAAAATATCAGCGGCAAGGGATTGGATACCAGCTAATCACCAAGTCGCTACCGCTTGTGCAAAGCCAGTTAAAATCAAGAAAGGCTTCTATCAAGCATGTTATTGTTACTACAAGGGCTGATAATGATGCTCAGAAACTCTACAAGAAAGCATTAAACGCAAAAGTTGAAGCAAGTATACCTTGTCTTTACTCTGGTGAAGAAGTGGTGATGGTTGCACGAAATGTTAGGATATAGGCATGTTTCATGCTTTTATGTGACAATGAACTACAACTGGTGTTTAGCTGTAGCCGCCTTATTATCGCCTCGACTTTGAAGACCCACAGCATTGAAGGATTAAAATGAAACAAACACTATTGTCAGTCATAAATGAATATCTTGAGCAGGGTGTTGACCCCGTTAGTAAAGAAGCTGAGTTATGGCAAAGGTTTGGCAAACGACATGCTATTCTAGTGATAGACTCTACTGGATTTACGCGAACAACTAAAACGCATGGTATTATCCATTTTCTTTCAAAGCTGGCGCAAAAAAGGAATATTGCTATTCCGATTTTAGAGAAACATGGATGTGAAACGTTTGTTACAGAAGCTGACAGTATTATTGCTTTATTTCCCGATGTGCAAAGTACCGTAGATGCCACACTTGAGATTCATCATACCATCAAAGAAACAGGCTTGATGCTTTCTGATGATGAAGCGTTTCAGATATGTGCAGGTATTGGCTTTGGAGACATTCTAGTGACAGGGGAACATGGAGACTTTTTTGGGGCGGAAGTGAATATGGCTTCTAAACTGGGTGAGGATAGTGCTGAAGCTGGTGAACTTATGCTTACTGAGAGTGCTTATGAGGCTTTGGTTGAAAAGAAGAAGTTAACATTTACAAAGAAACTGTCATCAGTATCAGGTAATAATATTCCGTATTATTTAAGCGTAATGTGAAGTTCTTTTACTAAGCTGCAGGTGCTTTGTGCCTTGGGCGTACTTCACGCTGTTTTTTTAGTATGTTTCGTATATTCACTCGTGACCAATGGTGACCAAAAATAATTACTGTGATGAAAAAAATATAAAAATCACAAGTTATTGTTTTTATTGTTGAAAATGGTGCACCCTAGTGGATTCGAACCACTGGCCTGCAGCTTCGGAGGCTGCCACTCTATCCAGCTGAGCTAAGGGTGCTTTTTTCGTGACCACGCGCAACATACAGGTTTTAAAGGTATTTTCAATCATCGTGGTCACGAGTTGGTCACCATTTGGTCACAGAGTATTTTTGACTCTTAACCTAATTAGACGCAAGTTGCTGTTTATTATCGTCCTTAGCTTTGTCACCATGCAGTATAAAGACGAATGACTTTTAGCTTCGGAGGCTCGTGCTCTATCCAGCTGAGCTAAGGGTGCATGTTTTTTGTAACCATGCGCAATATAGTGTAGGGCTTTGATAATGCAAATGAACACATAAGTATCTTTTAAGTTGCGCCATATGCTATAGAAGGTCTATAT
>JALSZC010000192.1 GCA_027059605.1 Ghiorsea sp.
AATGTGCCCAGATTGAGCCCGAAATTTTCATTGGGAATAATAATCCTAATTATTTGATTTTGTGTGGAAAGTTTGCCATTCTAGGCTTATGAATAGGTTGAATTGTGTATTGTGTCCCCCAAACTTTGTCCGGGCTAAGGCTTCTATTTCTGATTGTTTCACCTTGCTTATCTCCTTGGGGAATATAAGCAGATACACAAACTAATTTACAGTCTCTTATTCACCCACTAATCCCACAATTTTCTTTAGGGTTTCCTTTTTCATAGTCGAATCCCCAGCTAATTAAGCGCCTTGATTCCCTCTCTATGTCTATATAGTAGTAGCAAAACCTATCTTTCCAAAGAGTAGAGCGCTTATAATGAAGCCTTTCCTTGCTCTCTGTAATATGTTCTATTTTTACCAGATCCCTCTTTTCCCCTATTCCAGGGAGCCTGCTTGGGTCACTCACTAAATCTATGGTTACAAACTTTCCCCTATTGTCTTGTTGGGCTCCGATAACGTCGCCCGCTACAATCTGGTTCATTGTTTCAATAAAGTTCTGGTGTGATGTGCCAAAAAAAGTACAACCTCCCAACAGTATTAGGGCTCCCCAGCCTGCTCTAACTTGAACTATTTTCATAATACCTTCCCCAGAATAATTCTAGGTAATGAATATGAAAGGAATATTTTTTATGTCAATTATTTTGCTTGGAGGGTAGGTGAGAGGGGTAAGGGGCTGGCATTGGCTATACAGATTCGAATATATTACACCGCAAGAATCAATGATGCAGGCTCAAGCGATTAGGTCTAGTAAACAAAAAGCCTACCAACGTAAAGTTGATAGGCTTTAAGAAGTCCTACTGGACCACAAAATGTGGTAGAGAGCCTCTTCCGAAAAGACCATCTAATATGTTGTTATTACACACTTTATTATTTCATGAAATAAAAAGTACCAACAAAAATACCAACAAAACAAATTCCGCTCGTCGCTCGTCAATCGCTTATGTTAAACAATGAAGTGTTATGATAAAAACATCAAGCATTAAGTTTGGCTTGCATGAATTACTTTAAGGAGTTCGGGGGACACAATACTTAATTATTTGATTTTGTGTGGGAAAGTTGCCATTCTGGGCTAATGAATAGGTTGAATTATGTATTCTGTCCCTAGAATTCCCGAATGTGTTTGTTGTTTATCCTTCTTTTTGGAATGTCTGCATCGGCATCATTCAGTGCCGTCATTCTTGGGTCTAGGAAACCTTAACAGTCAGTATTATTTCTCAAGGGTCAATAAGAGAATAACATTCAAAATAATGGAAATGATAGCTAGCCCTTTCCAGAAGCCAACGGGGTTACGCTCCATCAGTGGTACACCTGCCTTCATAAATTCAGGGTTGGGGTTGGACAAATCATGCTGAAACTCTGAAAAAGAATCGTACCTTCGCTCAGGGTTTTTACTTACGGCTTTGTGAATGGCTCTATCCATCCAAATCGGCACATCTTGATTATAATTGCGCACAGAAACATAATCGTAATGTTTGTGAGGCTTGGCTTCTTCAAGTTTACCATAAGGAAAATGACCACCGCTAAGCATTTCATAGATAGTTACTGCTAATGAATACATATCACTTTTGGGGGTAGCTTCATAACCATCAAATAATTCAGGTGCAATATAATTGGCTGTGCCTTCTACATGCATTTGTTTGATTGGGGTATGGATTTCCTCTAAGCCAGATACACGTGTGCTACCAAAATCAATGATTTTAATCATACCATGTTGGTCAACCATGATGTTTTCAGGTTTGATGTCTTGGTGTACCATTTCTTTGCGATGAAAAGCCCTTAAACCTTTAATCATTTGAGCAACCATATCACGTACTTTTTCTAAATCGGGTTTGGGGTTATCCAAAATCCATTGGGAGAGGGGTTGCCCTTCTAAATATTCAGTCACATAATAAATACAACTGCGCTCACGCTTGAGTTGTAATACTTTGAATACATGGGGGCTATCAATGCGTCTGCCTACCCAAACCTCATGCAAGAACCTATCAATATAAGCAGGGTCATCTTCAAAATTGATGGACGGGGTTTTAAGCACCACAGTTTCACCACTTTCGATGTCTTCAGCTAAATAGACTTGAATGGTGTTGCTAGTATGTAGCTCTTTAACAATTTTGTAGCCATCAAGCTCTTGCCCTGACTCTAAAGGTGGAGGGAAGGGTAGTGCAGTGAGTTTCTTATAATATTCATTTTCATCTTGGTTGGGTAGCTGGGTGATGCGCAACACTTGTGCGGTAAGATTATCATCACTTCCTGCTTCTAAAGCTGCGTTGACGATATGTTGAGCCGCTGCTTCGGCATCATCTTCTACAGCAAATTTCATGATGGTTGTATCATCAATGAATTCATGCACACCATCTGTGGTAAGCACAAAAATATCATCTATTTCTACAAGGTGTTTGGTATAATCAAAGTGAACATCATGTTCGCCACCCATAGCTCTAGCCAAATATGTTTTGTTTTTATCAATCACTAAGCGGTGGTCTTTGGTTAGGCATTTGATTTTGCCGTTTCGGATGCGGTAAACACGGGAGTCACCAACATGAAAGATATGTGCGGTTGTTGATTTTAAGATGAGGATAGCCAATGTGGTTGCTAGGCTTAGCTCTGAGGCATAACGAATTTGCCCTTGGTTATACAACCAAGAGTTCAATGATTTGATAATGCGTTCACCCGATGTGTGTACGCTCCAAGACATGGGTGTGCTAAGGTAGTCATCAATAAAGGCTTTGACGCAATGTTCGCTAGCCTCTCGCCCAGCCTCACTTGAACCAACACCATCAGCAGTCACAGCAACAATGCCCTTGTGGGTTAGAGAAGCTCCTTTGGAGATATGAATGCCGCAAGAGTCTTCATTATGGGGTTTGATGCCAGAGCTTGTATGTTGTCCTGCTTTTACTTGTAAAGTATCTGACATTTATCCTCCACCCTTATTATTAAATGTTTAGTGTAGGTTTATTTTCTCAATCGTGCCATCTTCATTTTCTTCATACATAAACCCTTTGGGTTCTTCGAGCAGAAGCAAAACAAGCAAAAAGATAAAAAAAGCGGCACCAGCGATGACAAGGAAGAAAGTATCTGATGAGACAAAAGATAAAATGGTGAGAAAGGTGACACCACCCACATTGCCAAATGCCCCTGTGCTGCCTGCAACACCGCCAGTTAACCTACGCTTTACCAAAGGAACAATAGCAAATACAGCACCGTTACCTGCATTGACAAACACTGAAGCTACCAGCATCACAGCCACAGCCGCAGCCACTGACCACTCGGGTGTAATTTGTGACATCAGGAAAAAGCCCAAGGCAGCCCCCGCTAAGGTGATGGATAAAACCAGCTTGCGACCATATTTATCACTCCAATAACCACCCATAGGTCGCATGACAAGGTTTAGCCCTGCGAATATGGATGCAATTAAAGCTGCTTGGGTCATGGATAAGTTGGCACTGTCTTTGAAGGTATCAAAGAAGAATAAAGGAAGCATGGAAATCACAGCCAATTCTGCACCAAAGGTAATCATGTATGAAACATTAAGGGCTGCGACTTGTTTAAACTTGTAGCGGTGAATCTCTGGCACAGGTTTAGCATTTGCAGCAAATAAGCCCTTGTTTATTTTATAAATATTAGAGATTTGATAAGCATATAAAACAAATAGAGCGGCATAAATGCTCCATGTGATGTTTGCAGAGAAGATATTGAGGTTGGCAGGCCCAATTTTCCATGCCAACACACCAAGTGCGAGATAAAGCGGGGCTGTCATGGCACAATATAAAAAGAAATCACCTTTGCTGGTCACTTCCATAGCACCTAGGTTTTTAGGACGGAAATAAGTGGTGCCTTTGGGGTTGTTGCTTACTGAAAAGTAGAAAATTACTGAAAAAACTAACGCAAGTGCACCTGTGGATGCAATAGCCCAGCGCCAGCCATCATCACCGCCAATCCAAAGTGCTAAAGCTGGTAATATCATAGCAGCACCTGCCGAGCCAAAGTTGCCCCAGCCACCATAAATACCTTCAGCGGTACCCACTTGTTTGGCAGGAAACCATTCCGATACAAGGCGAATACCAATCACAAAACCTGCACCGACAAAACCAAGTAAAAAACGATAGGTTGCAAGTTGAGCGTAAGTGTCGGCAAAAGCAAATAAAAAGCAGATGATGCCACCTAAGCCTAGTAATGCGGAGAAGGTGATTTTTGGTCCATGTTTGTCCACCAGCATGCCAATAATAATACGGGCAGGAATGGTGAGTGCGACATTCAATATAAGCAGTAGTTTGACTTCTTGGTCGGATAAACCAAATGTTTCGCGAATGGATGCCAAGAGTGGCGCAAAGTTAAACCAGACCATGAAGCTGATGAAAAAAGCCAGCCACGACATGTGCAGGATTTTCATTTTTCCTGTGAAAGAAAATAAGTTTATTTTGCTTTGGTCAACGCCAACGCCTGTTGCAGCCATGTTTGTTTCCTCTGTATAAAAATGTATGATTACCCTCACTTGAGCAAGGCAAGTGCCACAATGATTTCTAAAGCTTTTGTCTTTAGAATATGTATATTTACCCACATTGGCGAAGCGCGCAGATTAATATATATGCACAATATGCCTACATATTAGGCATTACGCGGTATTGTAAGCTGGTTTCTGGTGAGAATACTGATTCTTGCCTAGGCACGCAGTTTGCTAGTCATGTGTGTAGATATAAAAGAAGCGGCTACCGAAGAGGTTAAAATGAGCAATAAGAAGAAGTTGGTAATGATTGGTAATGGCATGGCTGGTGTGCGTGCGATTGAAGAGATTTTGAAGACCAATCCCGACATGTTTGAAATTACGATTTTTGGTGCGGAAAAATATCCGAACTACAATCGTATCATGCTTTCACCTGTACTTGCAGGCGACACCACGATTGAAGATATTATCTTGAATGATGAGCAGTGGTATAAAGATAATGGCATTAAGCTACACATGGGTAAGAAAGTTACGGAAATTCATCGTGGCAAAAAAGTGGTTACCGCTGAAGATGGAACGACGGCTGAATATGATAATTTGATTATCGCAACAGGTTCTAATCCATTTATTATCCCTATCCCAGGGCATGATAAAGAAGGTGTGATTGCTTTCCGCGACATTGAAGATTGCGATAAAATGTTTGAAGCGGCGAAAACATACAAAAAAGCTGCGGTGATTGGTGGTGGATTGCTGGGCTTGGAAGCAGCAAAAGGATTGCTCAACCTTGGTATGGAAGCCACGGTCATCCATGATCAGGATACCCTGATGAATATGCAGTTGGATAGCGTGGCTGGCGAAATGCTCAAAACTTCTTTGGAAGCACAAGGTATGCAATTTAAAATGTCCACACTGACCACGGAAGTGTTGGGCGACAAACGCGTTAAAGGTTTAAAATTTAAAGATGGCTCAACGCTAGACTGTGATTTGTTGGTGATGGCAGTGGGTATTCGCCCGAACAAAGCCTTGGCAGAATCATGCGGTTTATTCTGCAATAATGGTATTGTGGTCAACGACTACATGCAGACCGTGACGGATGCATCGGTATATGTTGTGGGTGAGTGCGCTGAGCATAGAGGTGTTGCTTATGGTTTGGTTGCGCCGTTGTTTGAGCAAGCCAAGGTTTTGGCATATCAAATCACAGGCAATGGCTTGAAAGCTTATGAAGGCTCTGTGGTGTCCACCAAATTGAAAGTATCAGGTATTGATGTATTTTCAGCGGGCGACTTCATGGGTACGCCGGGCGCAGATACGATTGAATTATTGGATAAACACGGTGGCGTGTATAAGAAAATGATTCTTGAAGATGATAGAATCAAAGGCGTGGTCATGTTTGGTGATACTGCCGATGGTCCAACCTTCTTCCAGTGGATGCAAGATGGTAAAGATGTGTCAGAGTTGCGTTCCAGCATTTTATTCTCTGCATCAGGTTTGGGTGATTCGGGTCATTCAGGGGAAGATCAAGCTTCAGCCATGAGTGATGACACGGTGGTTTGTGGCTGTAACGGCACAACCAAAAAAGAGATTGTGGATGCGATTACCAAAGAAGGTTTAACCACGCGTAAAGAAGTGACGGCTTGCACCAAAGCGGGTGGCTCATGCGGTGGTTGTATTGGTTTGGTTGAGCAGATTCTGGCTTCAACTCTGGGTACAGCGTTTGTAGAATCAGAAAACGACCCCATCTGTGGCTGCACTGAATACAATCATGAGCAGGTCAAGGAGCAAATTAAAGCCAAGAAACTGACCCATGTGCGTGAAGTGATGAACGTGTTGGATTGGGAAGGCGAAGGCTGCCATGTTTGCCGCCCTGCGATTAACTATTATATTGGTATGATTTGGCCTGAAGACTCCGAAGATGACCGCACTTCGCGTATCGCCAATGAAAGAATGCATGCCAATATTCAAAAAGATGGCACTTTCTCTGTGATTCCACGTATTTATGGTGGTGTAACCACACCAGATGAATTGATAAAAATTGCGACAGTTGCCAAGAAATATGATGTGCCTACCGTGAAAGTTACGGGTGGTCAGCGCATTGATTTATTGGGTGTAAAAAAAGAAGATTTGACAGCGATGTGGAAAGATTTGGATATGGCATGCGGCTATGCTTATGGTAAAGCATTGCGCACCGTAAAAACTTGTGTGGGCTCTGAATGGTGCAGGTTTGGCACGCAAGATTCTACGTCTTTGGGTATTCATCTTGAGAAGCAACTCGACCATATTTGGTTCCCCGCCAAAGTGAAATTGGCAGTATCCGGTTGCCCGCGAAATTGTGCAGAAGCAACGATTAAAGATGTGGGTATTGTTGGTGTTGAAGGCGGCTGGGAAATCAGCACAGGTGGTAACGGCGGCGTGCATGTGGTGGCGACAGAATTGCTTTGCATTGTGGAAACGGCTGAAGAAGTTGAAGAAATTACTAAGGCTTATTTGCAGCACTACCGTGAAACAGGTCGTCACAATGAGCGCACGGCACCTTGGCAACAGCGTGTAGGTTTAGACAGCATCAAAGCTGCGGTTGTGGATGATATTGAAAACCGTAAAGCTTTGGTTGAGCGCTTACATACCTATCTCGCTGCACAAGCGCATGACCCATGGGTAGCGCGTGTTGAAGATGCAGATAAAGGTTATGAAAAATTCACGGAATACAAGCCTATTGATATTCCTGTTCGTGTGGAGTCAGTATAATGTCGGAACAATGGATTGAAGTATGCAAGTTGGATGAAATTCCACCATCACAAGCGCGCACAGTGCGCGCGGATAACACGGTGATTGCAGTGTTTCGTTTAACAGATGACAGGGTGAAAGCGGTTGAAAATCGTTGTCCGCATAAAGAAGGACCATTGGCAGAAGGCATTATTTCTGGCGATGATGTTCTATGTCCGTTGCATAACTGGCGTATTCATTTGGATGATGGTCAAGTGGCTGCACCCGATGAAGGTTGCGTGAAAACGTATCCTGTTAAAGTTGAGAGTGGTACAGTCTTTTTACAAGCTTAATGCTTAACCACAAGGTGTGGTTTGTTGAATCAATGATGGAGTTTCGATGACTCAAACAGTCAATAGTGCCTGTTCCTATTGTGGTACAGGCTGTGGAATTGTATTGGAAACCGATGGTGAAAACATTGTTTCACTCAGCGGTAATGCCAAGCACCCAACCAATGAGGGCAAGCTTTGCTCCAAGGGCAGGGAATTGCATCAAACGGTCCATACCCAAGACCGTTTATTGGTGCCCCAGATGCGTACATCTTTGGATGCGCCTTTTGCACCTGTGGATTGGGATACAGCTTTACATCACACGGCGCAAAAGTTTGCAGATATTATCCAAGAGCATGGCCCTGATGCGGTGGCTTTTTATGTATCGGGTCAGTTGCTCACTGAAGATTATTATGTGTTTAACAAGCTTATGAAAGGGTTTATTGGCAGCAATAATATCGACACCAATTCCAGGCTTTGCATGAGCTCTGCTGTGGCAGGTTATAAGCGTGCATTTGGCGCAGATGGGCCACCCACTTGTTATGCCGATATTGAATTGGCATCCTGCTTTTTTATCACAGGCGCGAACCCTGCGTATGCTCACCCCATTGTATTTCGCAGATTAGAAGCAGCCAAAGAAGCCAATCCTGATTTGAAAATTATCGTGGCAGACCCACGCCGCACCGATACTTGCTCGATTGCGGATTTACATTTGCCACTCAAACCTGGTACAGATGTGGTGTTATACCAAGCCATGTTGCATGTGATGATTCAAGAAAACTTATTGGATGAAGCTTATATTGCGGCGCATACGACAGATTTTGAAGCGGTCAAAGCCAAAGCTTTATCGCTGAACCTTTTACAAGCAGCAGAAACTTGCGGGCTGGATGCCAATGATATTGTGCAGGCAGCGCGCTGGTTTGCGACCAACAAAACCCTGTCTTTCTGGACCATGGGTTTAAACCAATCATCTTCGGGCACAGATAAAAACAACGCTCTAATCAATCTCCACTTGGCTACAGGCCTCATTGGTAAAGAAGGCTGTGGTCCATTCTCGCTGACTGGGCAGCCCAATGCTATGGGTGGCCGTGAAGTGGGTGGTATGGCAAATATGTTGGCTGCGCACAGGGATTATGCCAATCCAAAACATCGCAAGGAAGTGGCGGATTATTGGGGCGTGGATGATGTTTCTAGCAAACCGGGTTTAACAGCAACGGAATTATTTGCAGCACTTGAAGAAGGAACGGTCAAAGCGGTATGGATTGCCTGCACCAATCCGATGGTGTCTATGCCTGATGCGAAGCGCGCAGAAGCAGCACTCAAGAAAGCAGAGCTGGTGATGGTATCGGATGCTTATCATCCCACGGACACCACCAAGCTGGCGCATGTGTTATTCCCTGCATCAGGTTGGGCAGAAAAAGAAGGCACGATTACCAATACTGAGCGGCGCATCACGCATTTGCAGCAAGCCATTCCCAAAGCGGGATTATCCCGAGATGATTGGAAAATTGCGGCTGATTTTGGCGTTGTGTTGGGTGAAAAGCTTGGTAAAGATTGGTCAAAAGCTTTTGCTTATGAAACTGCAGGCGATGTTTTTGATGAGCATTGCGGTTTAACCAAGGGTATGGATATTGATATTTCAGGGTTATCGTATGCCATTCTGGATGAATTTGGCCCGCAACAATGGCCATTCAAAGCAGGTGAGAAGCCCAATCAAATTAAGCGACTTTATACCGACAATGTTTATGAAACTGCCGATAAGAAAGCGCATTTTATTGATATAGATTATATGCCTGTGGCTGAACCCACGGATGCCGATTATCCGCTGTCGTTAACCACGGGTCGTATTCGCGACCAATGGCATACCATGACCAAATCGGGAACTGTGCCACAATTGATGCAGCATATGCCTGTGCCAACGCTGCAAATTCATCCTGATGACGCAGAGAAATATGGCATTGAAGAAGGCGCTTTGGTGCAAATTGATTCAAGGCAAGGGCAAGTGATTGTGCCTGCGCAAATCAGCAAAGATATTCGTACGGGTTTAATCTTTTTACCCATGCACTGGGGGAAAATGACCGCGCGTAGTGG
>JALSZC010000193.1 GCA_027059605.1 Ghiorsea sp.
ACTTGCAATAAAGCCTCTTTGCTTTGTAAATCATACAGCAACTCATCCACTGTATGGGGTAACACGATTGATGTTGAAGCCGGTTGATTGAGTAAAGCATTCAATCTGGCTTGTTCAGATTGACGCAGCGATTGCCATTGCATTTGACTGTCCAAAAGCTTGGATAATTCCAATTGCGCCAACAACACATCTTGCTGTAAACCTTTACCCGTTTTGTATTTGGTCTCAGCAATTTTAATAAACTGCCTTAATAAACCTTTATTTTTTTCAACAATATCCAATGCTTTATCAAGGTAATATAAGTTCCACCAACGCACTTGCACTTGGCTAAGTAATTGTAGCTTAAGCTCAGCAACATCTTCTTGCCCTGCTTTGGCAGCAAACTGAGCAGCATCTTCTAGTAAACCTAATTTGCCGGGAAAAGGTAAGGCTTGGCTGATACCCACTTGTAATTGGGTCATGTTTTCCTGCCCACGTTTCCATGTATCCACAGGAAAACTAATGGCACCTAAAGACACCACAGGGTCAGGCAAACTTCCTGCTTGTTCAGGTTTAAAAGCCAGTGCTTTCGCCCGAGATTTTTGCGCTTGCAACAATGGTGATTGCACCACCAAAGCTTTGGCTTGCGCTAATGTTAGCGGTGCTGTTTCTGCATGGGCTATCCCAGCCCATGACCACACAGCCAACAAAGGTAAAACATATAAGGGAAAGGATTTCATCCAAACCTCCTGCTAGAGTTAAAGTCGGCGAATTCATAGAAAAATGCGCGACAAAATGCTCGATAATGGCCACAGCGACACATCGCTATGGCGTTAGCAAAAGGTTAAATCAAACGCGAATGCGAAGGTTTAAGTTATAAGTTGAAAGAGAAGTGTATTGGGTTTGTAAATCGGGTGGCGAAACAACAAATGTTGCTGTTGGCACATCCGATACAGTTGGTACAAGAGCGATAACCACAAAGTCTGCCGCAATATCTGCAACATCAAAGCTGTGTTTATCAAATGAAATGTTTACATCAGGCATATCACAATGCGAGCAACCATGTGGACTCATTTTTTGGCTCATATCCATGCCCTGCATTTGTGCAGACATTTGCATATTGCCTACCATGCAGTGTTCCATCGCAGAAACTTGCTGTACAGGTGCTGCTGATGCTGTGGACACACAAAAACCAGCCGCAACAACTTGCAGCATAAACACCGCTAAAACCAAGCTGCTGATACGTTTCGCAGCCGCTTTAGAGCGTTTAAAAAGGATATTTGTTTTGCCTAACATAACGACAGTGTAGGCTTGTATCGAAAAATAAGTCAAGTTAAGATATATTCATGTTAATGCTCTTTCCTAAGAAAACATCATAAAAACAACAAGGTAGCGCCGCCCAAAAGTAAGAGCATCGCAGCTATCATGCTTAGTATCGCAGGAAACGGTTTTTCTTTACGTGTATTTGGGTCATCGCAGCAACTCATGCGCCTAATCTAGCAAAAAAACCTGTTTCTGTTAAATTTGCGCTTCTTAAAGCGATGAGGTAGTAAGTAAAACAATGATTTCTTTAATTTGGGCCATGGATAACAACCGTTTGATTGGTGCTAACAATCAGATGCCTTGGGCTATATCCGATATTCCTGCTGATATGGCATGGTTTCGCAAGCATACGCTGGGCAAGCCCGTGCTGATGGGTCGTAAAACCTTTGAGTCTATAGGCAAACCGCTGCCTAAACGCCGCAATATTATTTTATCCCGCCAACAAGACTTCAAGGTTGATGGTTGCGAAGTCATACACAGCTTGGATGATGCCGTTAACATGTTTCAAGATGACGAGCTCATGGTGATGGGCGGTGCAGAGATTTATAAGCTCGCTATAACCCACGCCGATAAGTTATACTGCACCCAAATTGACCATGCATTTGAAGGCGATGCTTGGTTTCCGAAACTAGATATGAGCCAATGGCAACAAAGCTTCAGCGAAAAACATGATACTGATGAAAAAAATACATATCCTTATACCTTTGAAATATACCAGAGAAGTGGATCTAAAACATGAAAAACATATACAGCATACTTATCCTTTTATTGATGCTAAGCAGCCCAGCATTTGCATATGATGTTACGCAAGCAAAGGCAGACCTTAAACAAGGGCGTTACACTGATGCGATTGAACAGCTACGTACCCTTGTCAAAAATGATGCGGATAACTATGAAGCTTGGTTTTTATTTGGTGTTGCCCATGTGCATGAACAACAATTTCACCAAGCCATTGAAGCCTTTCGCCAAGTCATCAACTTACGCCCAGATTTAGCGGAGCCACATAACAACCTTGCCGCTGTGTATAACAATTTGGGTGATACCAAAGCTGCGGTTAAAGAGCTTGAAATTGCCTTAGAAAAACGACCCAATTATACCATTGCAGAAGAAAATCTTGCTGACTTGTATATCAAATTGGCATTACAACA